>CAYQRG010000265.1:0-2382 GCA_964419645.1 uncultured Eubacterium sp. | reverse complement strand
TATTAAGCTGGATCGTTCTTTCCTGCTCAATAACGAAAATCGTACCAGACAGGTACAGATCATGAAGAATATCGTAAATCTTGCTAAAGATTTGAACGCCCAAGTGGTTTGTGAGGGCGTGGAGACAGAGGAAGATACGGAGCTTATGATGGAGATTGGCGCTTATGTGGCGCAGGGTTACCGCTACTGTAAGCCGGTACCGGAGGATGTGTTTGAGAAGATGTTGGAGGAAAATGCCTCTTCGAATAGGTGACTTCCTATGATAATGATTGGGCTGAAGGTTCTTGAATGAGCTTTCAGCCTTTTGTATATCACTTTTTCTTGCTGCACCTACTCCCCGGTGAAAATTCCTTTGTGAAAAATGAATAGACAAGCTTGCTTGTCTTATGATAGAATGACTACAAGCAAAGAAACAAGTCTAAGATTCTAACAGTATCTTATCGAATTTTCGTTCATGAGAAAATTCCGGGTGATGCTTTCACCTGTATCAAACTCCTTGCTTACAACTGAATAACTGCAGGGAGGATAGTAACGGAGGCGCCTCTCTGCCTAAAACGAAAGAGAGGAAAGCCAATGAAGAATGAAGTAACCAAAAAAGCGGTAAGGAAAGAAAATGTATTAGAAGTCCTGCCGGAGAATTACCAGTTCAATTTAAGTGATTTTGCCTTGTTTTTGTCTGTCATGAAAGTAAAAGAGGCATATGAGAATGTGTTGAGTATCATATTGGACGAACCGGATTTAAGGCTGAGGGAAGTGAAAGCGGAACAGGTTATATTGAACAAATCCGGGAAACGTGCCATACGGCTTGATGCTTGGGCACTGGATATGCGTAACCGCCAGTTTGACATGGAGATGCAGAATGATTTGGAGGGCGATGATGTTCGTAAACGTTCCAGATTTTATCAGGGGATGATTGATACCCCTATTCTAAAATCGGGAAAGAAAACCAGATATAAGCATTTACCCTCGACCGTTATTATTTTTATTACGCAGGAAGATATTTTTGGAAAAGACCGTGCGAAATATACTTTTAGTGAACAGTGTGAAGAAGTGCCTGATTTACCGTTAGAGGATGGCACGAGGAAAATTTTTTTGAATATGGCAAGTAAAAAAGGCAGACCGGAGTTAATCAGTCTGTTGCAGTATATGAAAAATACAACATTGAATAATCCGGATATCATTGTTAAAGACAAGCGTATTCTGGATTTAGACAGGATTGTGGAAGAAGTGAAGCAATCGGAAGAATGGGAGGCTGTGAAGATGAATCTTCTTGAAATTGGAATAGAGAAAGGGATAGAGCAAGGCATCGAGCAGAGCAGAACTGAAATTATACGGAATATGTTAAACAGTGGATTATCGAGTGAAAAAGTGTCCGAAGTAACACAGATTCCCTTGGATGTTATTAAAGAAGTGGAAAGAAAGACAAATGAAAATAAGATCAAAGAAGCTAATTAGAATCATATGTGTTATAGTAATGCTGTTCTTTTTGTGTCTGTTAGTTGGAAAGCGCATTTGGGAGCAGACGCATGGAAGAGTGTATTATGGAGAAAGAAAAACGTGTGAGTATTGGACAGACTGTCTGTTTTCTAAAACGGAAAGTCAGGATTACGCTTATGCCTTTGTATGGGTGGACGATAGGAAAGCAGACTTTACTTGGGAGCTTTACGATGATAAGGATTCTCTTGTAGAGGATTTTTTAGAGAAAAAAGAGGATATGCTGCAAAAAGAAAAGAGCGGTACGGCATGGAGCTTTCTGAAGCTGCGCCTTGACGAAGATATTTACGGATTAGATATCTATGAATATCTGGAGCAGAATTTGTCAGAGGAGGGATATGAATACGGAGCCGAGACATTTCCCAGCGAAGAAAAACGAGAAATACCTGATAATGAAAGTCCATACCATATTGATCAGATTCAAATTGAAGAACATATGGAAGAACAGTATTTTTACATATGGAAAAAGCGGGAAGTTGTTATTTATGACGGATTTTTGTATTTTCTGACATGTGAGGATGGGTATGAGGAAAACAAAGATACGGTGACTGAGCAGTTTTGGCAATTTAATGACTGGTTTGCTAATGCCAATGGTCGTTACGGGGTGGCTTATTTTCTGGATGAGGATCAGCTGTACTGGCTGAAATATACGCAGAGAGAGAGCAGATTTGAGAATCCCGAGTGTATGTTTATTGAGGAAAGAGCAAGTATTATAGACGATATATACTCCGAATGGCATGGTTATTTTGGCTTGCTAAAAGAAGCGGAGTATCGGGTTCAACTCGCCCCCACAATGCCGGAGATGACGATTCATTTTCGATATGCAAAAGAGGCGGGAGAAGATGGTTATGAATTTTATCTGAAGGACAGGCATTGGAATGCCGGAGA
>CAYQRG010000264.1:0-2404 GCA_964419645.1 uncultured Eubacterium sp. | reverse complement strand
ATCTGCGTCGTTGGTCACCTTGTCAATCCAGTTCTTACCACTCTTTGCGTCAGCCTTCGATTCGTACAAAGCGAACTCGAAGATTCGATTGCTCATGGGCAGATTGTCGCCCTCCGAGTTCTGGAGCGTCTTGTTGAAGTCAAAATTAACAGGATTAAAAGCTTCCGTATTTCCCAGCTTACCTACGAGAATGGCGCCATTGCATCCAATGCCGCCACCGTGGGTGTGGCTGTAGTTATCCGTAATAACAACGTCTCGATTCCGAATGCTGCCCGAATCGCTTGTCCGCAAATTCGTGAGTCCCACAGATTTGTCGACGTAGGAACGCGTGTCCTGCTTACCGATGGTGATTTCGGTACCGCCATCGGGCCCAGCAACGTAGCCCTTCCATGCCGTATTGCCTGATTGGCCAAGGTCGTAGCCGTAAATATAGCTCACCTTGGTGCAGTAGTAATCCATGGCAAGATCCGCTGTGAAGGAGTCCTTCGAATACTCAATCTCGTCCTTCAACTTGTTCCCATTGCCGTCAGTAAAACCTAGGTTTTTCGCGATTGAGGTGCTCCACTTAGCCTTCTCGTACGTCAAACCGTAGGCATACAAGTCGCCACTGTAAATCGGCTCATTGCTCGTCCCCGTGTTCAGTACTTGCAGTACGGCATTAGAGGGCTGGTTTGTCTTGTAGGCCGTGTTTCCGTACAGTGCGAAGCCTTCTTCAATCCAGCCGATGCCAATATGGGCATGGGGGCATCCCGAAATGCCTCCGCCAAGTCCATCTGCCGTATTGTCAGTGATGAGAGAGCTTCCCAACTTCAAAATACCATGCGACTCGACAAAGATGCCGCCGCCGCCCCACGAGAAGCCAGTTTCGCACCTATTATTAGTAATGGTCGCCTTTTCAATAAGGGCATAAGCCTCATCGTTTTTGCAGTTAGCCTTGGCACCAATCCAGATGCCGCCGCCTTCCCAGTCAGTTGCTTTGTTGCCGGTTACCGTACCGCCATTCATGTAAAACTTGCAATTATGATCGATAAAGATGCCGCCCGATTTCGCAGAGTTGTCTTTCACAACCGGAGAACCCGTAATGCTGAGTTCGGCACCCGCCTCATCACTCGCGTCCGAGCGCTGCACGAGAATTCCACCGCCCGACACATAGTTGGCTCCAAAATCATTCGTAGCATACTTATTTACGAGAGTGCCCTCTCCGCCAGTAATAATCACGCTGCCGCTCAAGTTCAGCTTTGTACCCTGTCCCTCGACCAGGATAACGCTGCCAATGGAGCGCGAGTCGCCGGGGACAAATACCTTAGCGGCATCGCTTGCATCAATGGTGCCTGCGTGGAGTTTATTACCATCCTCATCAACCGCAAGGTTGCCGTCCTTGTCCAACACGGCCGCCTTGCCCGAGAGAGTCAAGGTCGATCCCCCGGAAACCACAATGCGGCCTGTCAGGGTAGCACCAGCCTCAATCGTGATCTCGTATTTGCAACCGTCACTCAAGACATAGCTCATCATCTTGTTCGCGTCGATAACAATTTTCTTTTTATCAGGATTCACCGTTGGGTTAGTCTCGCGAGCACTTGCCTTAGCCTCGCGCAAGGCAGTGGCCACCGCATCACCGATAGAAGAAGGGTCGTCATCCGTTGCAGATTCGGCCGCAGGGTCGGATACCTCGTCGCCCTCGGGCTGGGCGGCCTCGTCAGAAGCAGCTTCGCCCTCGGTGGAGTCGGCGGTGTCGGTAGCCTCCTCGGGCTCTTCGCCCTCGGTGGCCTCGTCGGCGGCGGACTCGTCGGACTCTTCGCCCTCGGTGGACTCATCGCCTTCGTCGCCTTCCTCGGACTGGGCGTCCGGGTCGGGGGCCATGCGGCCCTTGCCGTTGGCGGTCAGGTCGTCCACATCCCCGTCGAAGTCGCTGCCGGAGCCTTCGCCCTCGTTGCCTTCGCCGTTGTCAGTTCCGTCAATTTGCTCCATCTCCGTGGCACCCTCGCCGTCGCCGTAGGCCAGCTGCACCTGGGGCGCCAGGGTGACAACAAGCAGCACGCTGAGGGCGATGCCCATGAAGCGCTTGAATGCCTTGTTCGAAATCAGCTTAGTCATGTTGTCCTCCCTTCTTTAACGGTTGATGGATCCGTTGTCGGTTGCCTTCTTCTTGCGCCAGCGCATTGCCAGCAGGATGGCCAGGCCAAGCAGGGCCGCGGCCGCTACGCCCATGGCCGCGCCGGCCATGACGTTGATGCCGCCCTCGCTGCCGGGCTCCACGCCCGATGACAGCGCGGTGCCGTCGTCCTCGATGCGCTCCTCGGTGGTGGTGTTGCCGTCGGGGCTGGCCAGCGGGTTGTCGTCATCGTTGATGATGGTGGTGCCGTCGCCGGCGCCCACGCCCGCATCAACGGTGGGGGCTGCGCCC
>CAYQRG010000263.1:0-2432 GCA_964419645.1 uncultured Eubacterium sp. | reverse complement strand
TTTGATATGTTCTATAAACTTGCCTGCCGCCAGACTGAATGGCTGCTGTTTTTTCCATGCAAGCACACTGTTCGCTGTTAATTCCGGAAATAACGGTCGGTATGCAATTTTTTCTTTATCCCAAAAAGGCACAGAACCTTCAATAACAATCGAATAAGCCATTCCCCTTTGGACCATGATTGCACCATTTGTGCTTAAATTGCTGGTAAACAGGACTTTTGCACTCTGAAAGGAGTCCCCAAGCCAGTTCAACAATTCATTCTGCACATTTGTCCGTCTTGGAAGAATAAGCGGCAGATTTTCCAGATCCTTTGCACTTACTGCTTCTTTCTTTGCCAGAGGATCATCCGGACACATCAAAACAACCCATCGTTCCTTTCCTGCCAGACGGATAAAATCAAATTTTGAGGTATCAATCGGTTCCAGCAGCACCCCGATATCAACCAGTCCTTTTTCCATCTGCTCCTTTACCAGATCAGCATTAGCTGTAAAAATATCATAACTGACAAGAGGGTATTTTTTATGGAAGGACTCAATGATTTCAGGCAGAACCTGCACAGCAGCCAGCTCTCCGCAGCCGACCACAATCCTTCCTTCCACAAGCTCCTCCTGTTCAATCAATTCCTTTTCTGTTCGGTCAACCAGAGCCAGTATCTCCTCTGCACGCCGCCGTAACAGTATCCCTTCATTTGTCAACGTGATCCTTCGTGCGCCTCTGGAAAACAGCTTCACACCAACTTCTTCCTCCAACTGTGATAATTGCCTACTTAATGTAGGCTGTGTAATATGCAAAACCTCTGCGGCACGATTGATTCCACCTTCTCTTACAACCGTAAGAAAATACCTGAGAACTCTTATTTCCATATACGACCTCCACAAACAAATCATAGCTTACACTTTAAAAAGCATAACAGAAATATGCCTCAAAAGCAATGCATTCATATTTTCCATTTATTTCAGGTATAAGTTCTTAATTATAATGGGTTCGAGTTACTTTTTCTTAACTTCCTGTGTTTTTTAACCCTCACCACCATTTACGTCCGTCACTCGTCCTCATCTGGTTCATCATAATACCCGAGTTCTATGCGAGCATCCTCCATCATGTAGCCCAGATCGTCTGATACGCCATAGCCCAGAGGATCGGCAGCAGATATGAGGTTTTCGAACTCCGCTTCGTGAAGGCTGAAGAAATCTGGATGCAGTTTTGCATAATCCAGGAATTTTTCAGCTGAGGATTCAAGACTGTTGTAAAATCTCTCGCCAAAATCACCGTAGGCTGAACTAAGTTCTGCGGCTTCGGCAGCGAAAACAAGATGCATCAGAGCCTTCGTTCCTTCGTCTACAGTTCTGCTTAGGTAGTCATTCAGCACACCTTTGCATTCACCCAAAGAAAACTGTTCCTTCCAGAAAACCTTTTCTAAGCGTTTCTGTAGACTGGCCATCAATTTATCATTGGATTCTTCGCTCCAGCAGCTGCTTTCGATATCCTTGAAAACTTTAGATGATTTGAACATTTCAAATAAATGGGCTTCTAATTCGTCTCTGGTTAAAGATTTAATTACTTTTTTATACTGCGTTAGTGTCATACTCTTTGCCCCTGTTCAATTTTTCGATCCTGCCAGAACAATTATTCGGTATCGTCTTTCTTATTCTGCTTTTTTGCGGCCGACTGGATAAACTCTATGACCTCATCTGCTGTCTTGCCGCCTGCATGGTAGGCTTCAAGTACCTTTTTATCATCCAGCTCCTTTTGTTTTGTCACCAGTTTCTCCAGTTCGTCCAGGGCTGCGTCATACTTTGCTTTTGCAGACACTACAACACCTTCCGCCCTCCTGATCTTCTCATCCAAAGTTATTGTTCTTCTTGCCATTACCATCACACTCTCCCTTTTGTCTGATTATCCGACTGTTTTTTAAATGCCTCAGTTTCGATCCGTATCAGATCGGAACTGAGCGCCCTTGCCTGCTGGCGGATGTTATCCGCAGTCATGTCAAATGCTTTCAGGATTGCCTTTTGTGTTGCCGTCACAGCGTAATCCAGGCTGTATTCGCAGTCTGCTCCTTTCAGCATCTCGATTTTTTCCAGTTCCTTCAATGCCGCCGGCACTGTCATGTAATTCGTTTTTTTATCCAGCCGGGCAGCCTCATCTTTCAAGAGAGTATAAATCCTGCTCCGGATGATTGTAGCTGCAAAACCGATGAAGATCTTTGTGTCAACCGATTCGTTTGAATATACCCTTTCACATCTGGCCCCGAGGTAGGATTTATCTGACCGGAATGTCTTTTCGGAATCATCCCGGCTCTTGTACAATATAAGTGCTTCCTCCGCTGTCATCTTCGCAGATGTAACAATCACGAAATACCCGCATAGCTTTATTTCCCGGTTGATCACATCGGCCCTTTCAATTCCTGACATGAATTTCTCGTCTTCGA
>CAYQRG010000262.1:0-2450 GCA_964419645.1 uncultured Eubacterium sp. | reverse complement strand
TGTCTTTGCGGAACCTCCTGCAGAATCTCCCTCCACAATAAAAATTTCGCAGATAGAAGCGTCCCTGCTCTCACAGTTTGCCAGTTTCCCATTGGAATCGAAGGAAAATTTCTGCTTTGTCAACAGGTTCGTCCTGGCTTTTTCCTCGCTTTTTCGGATTTTCGCCGCTTTTTCCGCGCAGCCGATTACTGCTTTTAACGTTTCTAAGTTTTTATCAAAATAAAGCTGAATCTCATCTCCGGTCACTTTTCCTACTGCTCTTGACGCATCCTGGTTATCCAGTTTGGTTTTGGTCTGTCCCTCAAACCGGGGAGCCGGATGTTTAATCGAAACCACTGCCGTCATTCCGTTTCTGATATCTGTTCCGGTGAAATTCGCATCCTTCTCTTTTAAAATATTAAGCTCTCTTGCATATTGATTGATTACGGATGTAAAGGTAGTTTTAAATCCGGTGAGATGCGTTCCGCCCTCTGCATTGTAGATGTTATTGCAAAAACCAAGTACATTTTCATGGAACTCATTGGTATACTGGAAGGCTGCCTCGACGGTGATTCCTTCCGTTTCTCCTTTAAAATAAATAATATCACAAACCACATCCGCTTTTTTATTCAAATCCTTCACGAAACCGCGGATGCCTTCTTCTTCATGATATTCGATATGTTCTGTCGTCTCTCCCCGTTTGTCCTCAAAAATAATCGTAAGTTCCGGATTCAGATAAGCCGTTTCATGCATTCTGCTTTTTACTTCATCTTCTTTAAATCTTGTTTTTTCAAAAATATCACCATCCGGCAGAAAATTGATTTTTGTACCTGTCTTTTTCGTCTTTCCCAGTTTCGGCAAAAGACCTTCTTCCAAATCTACCACAGGAACTCCTCTTTCATACCGGTCGTGATGCACATATCCTTCTCTGCTGATTTCCACATCCATATAGACAGAAAGGGCGTTGACCACTGAAGAACCTACGCCGTGCAGTCCGCCGCTTGTCTTATACACGGAATCGTCAAATTTGCCTCCTGCATGCAAAGTAGAAAACACAAGGCGTGCCGCAGACATTCCCTTTTCATGCATTCCCACCGGAATTCCACGGCCGTTGTCTTCTACCGTACAGGAACCGTCTTTTTCCAAAGTAACAAAGATCGTATCACAGAAACCTGCCAGATGCTCGTCCACTGCATTATCTACGATTTCATATATCAAATGATTTAAACCTTTTCTCGAAACACTGCCGATGTACATGCCCGGCCGTTTCCGGACAGCCTCTAGGCCTTCTAATACAGCAATGCTGCTCGCATCATATGCGTCTTTCTTTGCCATTTTTACTTTCCTTTCCTGCGCGTTCTTCAGCACATAGAGGGATACCCGGAGGGTATTTCCTTTCCTGCGCGTTTTCCAATATTTTCCTTATTCCTGCGTGTTTTTAACGCATAAAGGGATGCCCGAAGGGCGTTTCCTATTATAATTGAGATAAAATAAATTGTAAAGTTAAAATAAAATCGAACGGATACAAGCGATGCCCTCTTTCATCTCACCTTCTGTAAGCGCGCCATAACCCAAAAGCAGCGTAGAATACGCTCCTTCCGCCGGCTGTGTTCCCGGAATCATATATTCTTCCAAAGCATAGATCCGCACACCTTTTTCTTTTGCCTGCTCTACTACCCATGATGCACTTTTTTTCGTATTTAATTCTACCAAAAGATGCATTCCTGCATAGTCGCCGTAAATCCTATGTACCCAGTTTTCTTTTTTTAAAAGAGAAAGAAACAGATCGTGTTTTCCTTTATAAATTCTGCGCATTTTATTTAAATAACGTTCAAAATATCCTCCATTCAAAAAAGATGTCAGCATTTTCTGCTGCTCCTTTGGAACGGTAGAAGCATAAAATCCGCAGTTTTCATAATATTTCCCAAGCAGCCTTTCCGGAAGGACCATATAACTGACACGAATTGCAGGGCTGATGCTTTTGGAAAATGTGCCGATATAGATTACCGTTCCATTGGCATCATTTCCCTGAAGCGAGGGAATTGGCTTTCCCTTATAACGAAATTCACTGTCGTGATCATCTTCAATAATATAACGATTATCGTTTTCTGATGCCCAATGCAAGAGCTCCAGCCTGCGTTTCATCGGCATAACGGTTCCCATGGGAAATTGATGAGAAGGCATGATATAGACAATATCCGGATTGTGTATCTTAATCTCTTCCATGCGAATCCCACCCTGATCCATTCCCGTGGGCATCATTTCATAATTCAGATTAGACAGAGTGGCATATGCCTTCAGATAAGTAGGATTTTCGATTGCCACTTTCTTCTTACTGCCCAACACCTGGGAAAGCAATATCAGAAGATACTCATTTCCGGCTCCGATGATAATCTGTCCGGGGCTGCAGTTTACCCCTCTTGCATGATATAAATATTGACAGACTGCCTCCCTTAGTTCCAATTCTCCTG
>CAYQRG010000261.1:0-2471 GCA_964419645.1 uncultured Eubacterium sp. | reverse complement strand
GCAATTGAGCTTTGGATTTTACAGGGATTTGGCTGGGTTGACGGAAGCTTTGGCATGTTAGAGGCAGAAGAGCTTGACAGCAGTATTCTGGCTGCAATCGGCGGAATCATCGCTCCGCTTTTCGCTCCTCTTGGCTGGGGAGACTGGAAAATGGCAGTTGCAGCCGTAACCGGACTGATTGCAAAAGAAAACGTGGTATCAACCTTTGGTATTCTCTTTGGATATGCAGAAGTTGCAGAAGATGGAGCTGAAATATGGGCAGCGCTTGCAGGTACTATGACAGCAGTTGCAGCTTACTCCTTCCTTGTATTTAATCTTCTCTGCGCACCCTGCTTTGCGGCAATGGGAGCGATCAAGAGGGAGATGAATAACCGGAAATGGTTCTGGTTTGCCATTGGTTATCAGACGATTTTGGCTTATATTGTGTCACTTTGTGTATATCAGATCGGAACATTTGTGACACTCGGCACATTTGGAATCGGAACTGTTGTAGCAGTGATTTTGATTGCAGCATTTCTGTATCTGCTGTTCCGCCCATATAAAGAAAGCCAAACCTTAGATGTGAATGTGAGAATGGCAAAGGCAAAATAAAGTCAGGAGGTATTTATGGGAACTTTTATTGTCGGATGCATTGTGTTAGGCTGTGTGGGACTTGCGGTCCGCAGTCTGGTGGTAAATAAAAAGAATGGAAAGGCATCCTGCGGCGGTGACTGCGGGCATTGCAAAGGATGTCATTAAATAAAATATCGTATGCCTGTAAATATATGGAAGGCGGTCCTTTTTGGACCGTCTTTTCATATGGCAGGAAATCCTGAGGGATCCCTCTATTCCATTCGGCAGGTTAAGGAAAACTTAAGATTTGTTCTGTTGAATGGCAATTTGTTCTATGATACAATTCCCAAAGATATACCCTTCGGGCATCAAATATAAAACCAGCAGGAGGAATTATGAATACAAAATGGAACGTGCCAAGGGAAGTCCATGAGGCCCAAGAAGCTCAAAAGGGACTACACTGGGCATTGGAAATCTTTATTTTTATCGCAGTATTTTTTGTTTGCACCATAGGAGAAGCGGTGGTGATGATCCCGGTTCAAGTTGTCATGCTGATGCGTGATCCGAATTACTTAAACGCAGTAATAACCGGAGATGAGAGTGGGATTACGGAGGCAGCTTTTGGGACAGTTAATACAGATCTGTATACGATTTTTTCTTTGTTTGCGACGGCAGTGATGATCGTCATTGTCCTGTTATTCTGCAAACTGATCCAGAAAAGGAAATTAAGTACCCTGGGCTTTGTAAAGCAGGGGGCGGCGAAAGAATATCTCAAAGGAATTGTCATTGGCTTTGCTATGTTTTCCGCAGCCGTTCTCATCTGCATATTGACAGGCGCATTGAAACTTTCAGATTTTGGAGACAACTTTGGATTGCCTGTATTTTTGTTGTTTACAGCAGGATATATGGTTCAGGGAATGGCAGAAGAAGTGCTTTGCCGGGGTTATTTTATGGTATCCTTTGGGCGCAGATATCCCATGGCTGCAGCGGCATGCATTAATTCGGCGGCGTTTGCAGCTCTTCATCTTTTGAATCCGGGAATTGCGCCCCTTGCAATTGTAAATCTGTTTTTGTTTGGGCTATTTGCGTCTGTTTGTTTTATCCAAACAGAAAATATCTGGATGGTGGGAGCGATTCATTCTGTCTGGAATCTGGTTCAGGGAAATGTCTATGGGATAAAAGTCAGCGGTCTGGAAACTTCCTGCAGCCTTTTTTCTTCCACTGCAACAGAAGGCAGAGAGCTTTTTCACGGAGGAGCATTTGGGCTGGAAGGCGGATTGGCAGTTACCATAATTTTGGCAGCGGCAATTTTGATTTGCCTGTTTTTGAAAAAAGAGCATATGGATAGATCAGAGGAGGAATTATGAGACTTGAATTAAAAAATATCCGAAAAAGTTTTGGGGAAAAAGAAGTATTAAAAGAGATTTCTTTTTCGGCAGAAAGCGGCAGGGCTTTTGGCCTTTTGGGACGCAATGGAGCAGGAAAGACCACGACAATCCGTATTTTAATGGATGTATTTTCAGGAGACAAAGGAGAAATACAGATTGACGGAAATCCGATTGATTATACAAAAGTCAAGATCGGATATCTGCCGGAGGAACGAGGGCTGTATCCGAAAAAAAAGATTATTGACCAGTTGGTTTATTTTGCGAGGCTGCACGGAATGAAACGGCAGGAGGCAGTAAAAGCCATTGATTACTGGCTGGATCGCCTGGGTATGGCAGAATACCGGAACAAGCGGCTGGATACCCTTTCCAAAGGAAATCAGCAGAAAATACAGCTGGTGACGGCTCTTGCCCATGATCCCCAGATTGTGATTTTAGATGAACCGTTTTCCGGTCTTGATCCTGTCAACGCCATGCTTTTAAAAGATGTGGTAAAAGAGGAAATTGCAAAAGGAAAAATCGTTCTTTTTTCCA
>CAYQRG010000260.1:0-2499 GCA_964419645.1 uncultured Eubacterium sp. | reverse complement strand
ATTTTGGCATGTACTGTCATGATATGAGCGGTCTTGGCAAACATGCGGATTTTGATTATTTTGTCTATAAGAATTTGTAAGGTCTGTTATTATGTTTACTTATGAACAATTAAAAAATTGGTTTTCCCGCTGGTAATCAAGCAGATGCTTGCCATGGCCATGGGACTGGTGGATACCATGATGGTGGCATCCTGTGGGGAAGCGGCTGTTTTGCTAAACAGGCTTGTAAATAAAAGCCGGAAACCCATAAAAAAGGAGAATTGTTCGGTTAGCACAATTGAAGCGGAACGTAGACCGAATCCCCATGTATCATAGATATATTACGTTCTGCTACGAAAGACAAAATTCATGCCCCGTCAGCTTGCTGTGGGATATTTGATTTCTATCCAGAAACTTTTACTACAAAGCTGATGGGGATTTGCAGATAATATGAATAAAATTCGCTGTTGTGATTCTCGATAAAAATGTTTATAATGAAATGTAAAAAACAAACGCTGTCACGCTATATGTGCCAATTTGTTCTTTAACAATAAACAATATCACAACTACCAAATAAATAGAGGGATTTATGGGTGCATTAGCAAAGAAAAAGGGGTATTCATGAAAGATATATCAGAAAAGACAGCAATTATTTTTATTGGCATTCAGGCGAGCGGAAAATCGACCTTTTATCATGAACGATTTGAGGATTATGTTCATATTAATTTGGATACCTTACATACAAGAAATAAAGAGAAGATGTTGTTACAGGAATGTGTGGAAAGAGGGTACTCTTTTGTGGTGGATAATACAAATCCAACGAGGGCAGACAGGGAGAAGTACATTCAGGCCGCAAGAGATAATGGTTATCGTATCCATGGCTATTACTTTCAGTCCTCCATTTCCGATTGCATTGCAAGAAATCGAAAACGGGAAGGGAAAGCAAGGATACCGGATCAGGCTGTGGCGAGTACGCATCACAAACTGGAACTTCCGGAATACGGGGAAGGTTTCGACGAACTATTCTATGTCTGTTTGAAAGGCGGAAGCTTTAATGTAGATGAGTGGTGCGAAATAGAAGGACAGGAGAAAATTTATGAAATTTGATGATTTTGATAAGGAAATGCGTATTTACGAAGAATCAATTGACCAGTATATTTTGCCTGATATGTATATTGTGGCACGATTGGATGGCAGATCTTTTACCAGGTTGACAAAGGAAATTTATAAATTCGAAGCGCCATTTGATGTCAAATTCAGAGATTTGATGATCGAAACAGTGAAAACTCTGATGAATGTTGGATTCCGTATCGTATACGGCTTTACCGAAAGCGATGAGATATCGCTTCTGTTTCATCCTGAAGACCATACATTCGGCAGGAAGGTCCGCAAGATTAATACGACTTTGGCAGGAGAAGCGAGCGCAGCGTTTTCGTTGGCGTTAGGGAAAGCAGCAACATTTGATTGCCGCGTGGTTCCGCTGCCAAATAAGGACAGGGTCGCAGACTACTTTGTATGGCGACAGGAGGACGCACATCGGAATTCCTTAAATTCGCACTGTTATTGGGCTCTCCGTAAAGAGGGGGAAAGTCAGAATGATGCTACAATGGAATTAGAAGGGAAGAGTGTGGCGTATAAGAATGAACTGCTGTTTCAGAAAGGTATCAATTATAATGAGCTTCCGTCATGGCAGAAAAGAGGGCTTGGTGTTTATTATACGGATACTCAGAAAGAGGGGTTTAATCCGGTAAAAAAAGAAAAGGTCATAACACAGAGAAGAGAGCTGTTCGTGGATTATGAGATCCCGCTTGGTGAAGATTACGGGGAATTTGTATTGCGGTTTCTTGATGAGGATTGACGGCGTGGGCAGCACTTGAAAGTAGAATTGTAAAAAATCTATGCAGAGAAGAATTTAGTGAATAACCAATAAACAAAAATGCTTAAAATCATTTTTTAATGATCCTAAGCATTTTTTACTTATCATTTAATTGGGAGCAGTCATAATGTCAGTGCTATTTGATTTTGATTCATGATTGTATTATTCATTTCAGGCATGAGGAAATAATTATTATAAGCATTGGACTTTTTATAGAAGTAACTATTATTATAAAAAAGCAAATTTTTTTAGTACCTACTTGACACCAGCATTACCCGAACTGGTGGGGAACGCTTCCGCAGTCGGTCTTTACTTTTTTAGAGGAATATGATTTACAGCTTTTGGATGGACTTTCCGTGAGGGGATCTGATGCAGGAAGTGCACAGACAGATGTGGAAGAATGGATCAGGAACTCCGGAATTCGAGGGGATTCATCCTTTTATTGATGGAAACGGCAAAACCGGGAGGCTGCTTGCAGGTTATGGGAATGCAAGACCGGACAGTTACTTGATGATGCTTGAAGAATGAACATATGAGGGGGGAATTGGCATGTTTGTTTCAGAATGCTTTGGTTTAAGTGATGAACTTGAATCTTATGTGGTTGAAGGTATGTCATTTCCTGTTTACCAAGCTGCAAAGTTAAA
>CAYQRG010000259.1:0-2513 GCA_964419645.1 uncultured Eubacterium sp. | reverse complement strand
AAGCTGTTTTTTTGTTACTGCTCTGAATCTGATACTTTCCTTAAGAATTATAGCACATATTCTGCTGTTTGGGAATAGCATAATATAAAAAATCGCTGCAATCCTGTGTTTCAAGGACTACAGCGGTTTCATTTCTAATTGACTATAAAAAATTGAATTCTACTTTACACTCCTTAGTTTGGGAATTCTATTTATATTTTCTATTGTACAAACCAAGCATAAGTAAAATGCCTCCCAGTCCCAAAAACTCCATGAAGAGACCTCCGTACGATAAATTCCTCTGTCCGATAACAACGAGTGCAATGCATATTACGAGGAATACTACAACGAGAATTCCAACAATCCATTTTTTGTTCTCTTCCATAGCAATCCCTCCTTATTAACCTTTTAATCCGCCAAGGCTCATGCCCTGTGTCAGCTTCTTCTGAACCAAGATATATAAAATCAAAGTCGGAAGCATTACAACTACAAGTCCTGCATAAAGTCGTCCATAATTCGCAGCGGCTCTCTGTGCCTGCGTCAATTGCATAAGACCTACCGGAAGTGTCTTGCTTTCGTCTTTCGTAAGCAATGTCATGGCAATAATATATTCATTCCAGAATGAAAGGAAGTTGAATAAAATTACTGTAATGATACTCGGTAATGCCATGGGCATCATGATCTGAATCATAGTTCTGAAATATCCTGCTCCATCCACATGTGCAGCTTCTTCGTAATCTTTTGGTATCGTAACAAAGAAACCGGAAAGTAGGTAGATGGTAAAGGGTAACGCTGTAGATGCATACACAAGCGCCGTAATAAAACTGTTATTCAAGAAGAAGCTTGCGCCTGTTAGTTTTCTTACAAACTGATCTCCCTGATTTAACATTAAGAAAATAGGCACTACGATATAGTTTACGTTAATGAAAAGACCACCCATGAACAAAATATTTAGAATCTTACTGCCTTTGAAACGGTATCTTGCCAAAACATATGCGGCAGGAAGCGCAACAACAAGCAGAATAATGAGTGCCATTGCTGTAATTTTTACGGAATTCAGCAGATACTCGCCCATTTTCGCTTTTTCAAAAGCGTCTATAAAGTTCTGGAAATAAAATCCTTTGGGAAGCGCCCATGGATTTGTTCCGTAAAATTCAGAGTTTTCTTTGATAGATGCCAGAAATACCCATGCTACCGGTACTATAATACTAATTGCCAATGCAAGAAGAACAACATAGACAAAAATTCTGTAGAGGGTATTTAAACTCATTTCTTTTTTCTTCTTCATACAGCCCCTCCTTAAAATTCTAATGGTTCTCTCTTAGTAGCCACATTGATCAATGCAGATAAACCAAATGAGAACAAGAACACCATAACACCAATTGCCATACCATATCCATAAGAGGAGTTCGTATAAGCCTGCTCATACATATAGCTCAAGAAAACATCTGAAGCGCCATTTGGGCCTCCTCTTGTGAGTACTTTGACAAACTGGAAACTTAAGTTAATGGAGCTGATTACAAAAAAGGACAATGTTGTCCGGATATTCGTCCAAATCAAAGGCAGCGTAATGGAAAAGAACTGCTGTATCTTTCCTGCTCCTTCCAAATCTGCTGACTCATAAAGGCTTTCCGGCACACTTGCCATACTTGCCATATACATAACCATATAATATCCAATTGCCTGCCAGATCATGGCAATAATCAAGCTGTATACAACAAGCTTTTGATTTCCCAGCCATAGAATCGGCTCTTTATCTCCTCGGAAAATTCCAAGAATACTGTTTAGAAGTCCCTGATTAGGATCATAAATTGCTGAAAAAATTGCTGAAATAACAACTACAGACAAAATATTAGGTATATAGAACACAACCCTGTAAAAATTCTCTCCCTTGATTTTCTCTCTGGAAATAATCGCAGCAAAAATCAGAGAAAGCACCATTGTAACAATTGTAACAATGACAATCAATAGCACGGTATTTTGAAAAGAACGTAAAAAGTTCGTATCCCCCAGTAATGTTTTAAAATTGGAAAGACCTACAAACTGTTTATTTTTGGAATATCCGCCCCATTTATAAAGTGACATTCGAAATACGTTCAGCGTCGGAATGATCATAAATATAAAGAACAAAATAACTGCCGGCAATACGCATACTCCAATAAAAACACTTCTTGCTTTGCCCTTTTTCACATTTATACCTCCAATCCTTTTAGATTTGCCGTCCCAAAAACGACCTGCTGTAAAAAAGGCGTTCCAAAGGCGGAAACCTTCGGAACGCCACCTGTTTCATGCTTATTTTGGCATTGCTTCTCTTAGTTCATTGCGTCTCTTAATTGATCGCTTGCTTCTTCAACAGATGCCTGCCAATCAGCTACTGTAACATCACCACTTACTACAGAGTCAACAGTTGCAAATAAGCTGTCTGCAATAGATACGCCTTCTACAGGTTCTGTAGTAGCGAATCCACCCATAACTGCTGTTGCACCATCATCATAGATGCTGTAGAATAATTTGTTATCACCTTCCAGTGAATC
>CAYQRG010000258.1:0-2514 GCA_964419645.1 uncultured Eubacterium sp. | reverse complement strand
GCTTCTCTTGTATGTGGAAAGCTTTCGATCGATCTTTTAGGGAGCCGCGTGTCTATGAATGGAAAAATACTGGATTTAACCAATGCGGAATATCGTTTGCTGTGTCTGCTGGTACGCAATGCAAACCAGGTTGTCACAAGAAATATTATTCTGAACGAACTATGGGATAGTACAGGTGATTTTGTGGATGATAACACATTATCGGTCTATGTGAGGCGGCTGCGCGAAAAGATTGAAACGGATCCCTCTCACCCAAAATATCTGATTACTGTCCGGGGATTTGGTTACCAATGGAAAGAGGTGTCGGAATGAGCATTTATCAGGATAAACACATAAAAAATTTTTACCGCTTTCTTCTATCATTTACATTCATACTTTTCCTATCTGGTATAGTGGTATATTTAAATACAGCTAATGCCGCCAAAACAATGCTTCTATCACATGATAAGGCAATCGTTACCTCTCTGATAGAGCAGGATATTCCCGAAGATATCATTGCGATGGCAATAACAAATACGAATACCGGCGATGTGGGCACGGACTTCCTTTCTAAAATCGGTATCACGGAAGACAGCGAAGCCAGATTTATGCCCTTTTTCCCACAATTTCAGAAAACTGCCGTCTTGCCGGTAGTGATAAACATATTGCTTCTATCCGGTCTGCTTCTTGTCGGAACCTCCTTTTTCTTATGGAAAAGAGAACAATTATATAAGGAGGCTGCAAATATCATCGAACTATATATAGACGGTGACTATTCCTGCCATCTGCCACAGCTGAGTGAAGGAACCATTTATCAAATATTTGCTTCCGTAGAACAGCTTGCCACCATGTTAAAGTCCAAAAACGAAACTGACCACAAGGCAAAGGAATTCTTGAAAAATACGATATCCGATATATCCCACCAGTTGAAAACGCCTTTGGCAGCCCTTTTCATGTATCAGGAAATTATAGAAAATGAACCTGACCATCCGGACACCATCAAAGAATTTTCCGCCAAAACAGGACTGGCGCTTAAGCGAATGGATAACCTGATTCAGTCCATGTTAAAAATTACCCGGTTAGATGTAGGGAATATTACATTTGAAAGGAAAAGCTGCAATCTTTCCGCGCTGATCCAACATTCGCTGGAGGAGCTGAAAATGCGGGCGGAAATAGAAAAAAAGAAAATCAGTCTGGACGGTTCCTCCTTAGAAACACTTGTCTGCGACTGGGAATGGACAAGCGAGGCAATCGGAAACTTAATCAAAAATGCCTTAGACCATACAGACTCCGGAGGGGAAATTCACATTTCATGGGAATGTACCCCCGCAATGGTAAGGATTACGATTTCCGACAACGGACACGGTATTGCCACGGAAGATATCTATCACATTTTCAAACGTTTCTATCGAAGCAGAAAATCTCTGGACAGGCAGGGCATAGGGCTTGGACTTCCTCTGGCAAAATCCATTATCGAAGGTCAGGGAGGTATGATATCCGTCCAAAGTTATCCGCATGAGGGAACCACTTTTACCATCTCATTTCCTCCTATCTTACAGAAATGTAAGCTTAAATTCACTTAATTGTAAGCTGCTTCCGTTAATCTTGAGGAAAAGGAGGTACTTAATATAATGAAAATCTTACAAGTACAAAATTTATGCAAGACCTATGGAAAAGGCGAAACAAAAATAGACGCCTTGAAAAATGTATCCTTTTCCTTAGAAAAAGGGGAATTTAGTGCAGTTGTCGGAGAATCCGGCTCCGGCAAAAGTACGTTACTTAACTGCATCGGCGCTTTAGACGCTCCTACTTCCGGAAATATTCTCATAGACAACCATGACTTATTTACCATGAAAGAGGAAGAACGTACCATATTCAGACGACGGAATATCGGCTTCGTGTTCCAGTCTTTTCAATTGGTTTCAGAGTTGAATGTGGAGCAGAATATCATGTTTCCGCTTTTATTAGATTACCGGAAACCGGATCCTGCCGCAGTGAATGAAATTCTGGAAATTCTGGGACTCTCCAACCGACGAAGCCATCTTCCAAACCAATTATCCGGCGGGCAACAGCAGCGGGTCGCAATCGGCCGCGCCCTGATCACAAAGCCCAAATTGATTCTTGCCGATGAACCGACCGGAAATCTCGACAGCAAAAGCAGTCAGGAAGTTCTGGACCTGCTGATAAAAGCTTCAAGACATTACCAGCAGACCATCCTGATGATTACGCATAATGATAATCTGGCGGCTTCCGCTGACCGGATACTGCGCGTGACTGACGGCATTCTTACGGACTTGGGAGGGAAGACAAATGAAAAACTATCTTGACCTCGTTCCCATCTCGGCAACTGTTCATAAAAAGCAAAACCGAATGTCCGTTTTCTGCATCATCCTCGCCGTATTTCTGGTAACAACTATATTCGGTATGGCTGATATGTTCATACGCTGCCAGTTCAGGCAGGCTCAGATTGACGATGGAAATTGGCATATTGGAATCAGATATATAAACGATGAAGACGCAAGGTTAATCTCAGCT
>CAYQRG010000257.1:0-2524 GCA_964419645.1 uncultured Eubacterium sp. | reverse complement strand
CGGTATGGATGCTCATATCGCAAAGCCGGTCCAGATCGATAATCTTAAATCCACTATTCGTCAGGTGCTGGATGGCCGGAAGGAGTGGAGCAGGGGATGAAATATCTACGCTGAGAGAAAAAGAAGTATTATAGATTGATGATTTAAGGAAGGATTACAGTTGGCAAGGGTGTTAGCGCATAGAAAACCATATACAAACGAGTCAGCTGTGCAGATTATGCAAAGCGGTTCAAACGAGGAAAAAGCAGAGTTGGCAATGGCATTGGGGTTTGACTGTCCGGACTATGGTTTTGCACAGATGATGTGTGTTCAGCTTCTACAGGTTGAGGACGAAATTGTCAGAGGAAATGCTGTCATTGGTTTATCTCACATAGCGCGTAGATTTGGAAAACTTGACAAAAGGGTTGTAAAGCCTTATTTATTAAGAGAGCTTCGAGAGAATATAAGTTGTAAAGATTTTATCGTGGACGCGATCCATGATATTAATTTGTACTTGAACTGGAATATAGCGGAACGGTGAAATGAAGGAGCTGAAAAGTATTATTAACACAAAATCCAAGAAATATGTTATACTTATAATTGCATGAAAAAAGAAAACAGAGAAGGACGATGAGCCGTTGGCTGATAAGAATAAATACCAATTTGACAGTAAAATTCATATATATCGGGCTACAAAAAGAATGACACAACAAGAGCTTGCCAATCTGGTGGGTGTTTCAAGACAGACAATCATGCAGCTTGAAAGAAATCGTTATAACCCTTCTATGCTGTTGGCATATAGCATAGCGAAAGTGTTTGATGTAACAATTGAAGATTTATTTGATTTCAAGGAGAAAGAGAATGATTGAGATAATAAATAGGATTGCAGGTAATAGGACGGTGTTTGTTGTAGGCGTTTGGTATGGAACTCCAATCACAATCGCGTTGATCGTCTTATTCTTTGTGAAATCATCACGGGATGAAAGAGGACGGGCAATTATCGGAAAAGCAAGCGTAATTGCCATGATCACGTTCATTATCCTGATCAACTTTATTGCTAAAATATGGGATAATATTACGATAACCTACCTTACATCAGCCAATTTTATTCAATGGATATATGACTTTATACTTACAGTTGAGGTTGTTGCGATCCTGATATACAGGAGGCTTTCATAGTGAAAATTATTCTTGCTTGTCATGGAAGGGACCACTGAAAAAGTCCAGAAAAGGCGTGCAAGAATTTTTTTAGAATAAATAGTATGAAATAATTGACATGTAGCAAAAAATAGATTATATTTTTGACAAGACAGGATTTCTAATGCTCACTATGTCCTGTCAGGGAAGGAGAAATAAGTGATGAAGGATTTGTGGGAACTTATTATTTTTATTTTGTTTGTTTTAGGCGGCGGATGTTCATTGGCAGGTACATGGTGGCACAAAAAGAAAAAGAAAAACGATGCCGACGTACATCAGAGCAGTAAATAACAAATGAAGTGATAGAGGCTGCAAGCTTGCAGAAATTATTTTTCTTGCGGCTTTTTGTCTGTCTGGGATGTAGAGGGACAGACTGTAATCCTGTTTTTAGAGAGGAATCCGATTACTTATGCGTGCCTCTTTCGGGTGCAGCGCGGAAGGGCTGTTAGAATGATGAAAATCAATGCTTTGGCTATTCTTTCTCTATTCAATGTAGTATAATGTAGAGCATATATATTACAAGGTTCATGGCTTATAAAAAGACAGGCCGGAGAGGAAATGAAATGCGGAAAAAATGGATACCTGCGCTGATGGGAATATGTATCCTGCTATCTGCCTGCGGGCAAAATGAGAAGAACAGTGAGAAAACTGTGATCAGCATAGCGGAAACAGCAGAGGAGTATGAAGTGATGACTTATGGGGAGTTTAAGGAGCGAACAGGAAACGAAGCCGAGTTTTATCATGGCGGCCTGCTTATTGCGGAGATTCCTGATTCGTCGCTTTGTGTAATATATGTAGGAGAGTATGACGAAGAAACAGCAGAGACGGTATTATCAGATGAGGATATGCCGATTCGTATTCAGGGAGCCCTTGGTACTTTGATGGATGGAATCAAAGAAGAAATGTCTATAGTAGAATTATCAGGTGCACTGTCTGAGAATGGTGCGGCGGAAGCAGCTTATGATTTGCTGGAGGGTGCCGGTACTGCCTATTACATAGGAGATGAGTATGTACAAATTCAATTTGACAGTGACGGAAACGGAGAATATGACAGTCTGTTGTTAATTTCGCTGGATGAATCTGGAGAGGAAACTGTCAATCCGGAAAGTGCTGCGTGGCTGGAAACTTTTTGAGAACAATAAATCATTTATTCTTTTTTAAATCGTTGAATCCATCCGATGATTTGTCCCGAAAAAGTGACCGTCAATAAGCTGTACACAATTTTTCTGAAAGGAATATAAGAGAGAGATAATACTAAAATGATCAGATCACTGGCAAGATAAATATACTGAATCCTGCAATGCAATTTCTTACTTAAACTCATTGCCAGAGCGTCATCCCCGGCTGT
>CAYQRG010000256.1:0-2526 GCA_964419645.1 uncultured Eubacterium sp. | reverse complement strand
CACCGGACGTTATCCGGCATCCTGCCCTGTGAAGCCCGGACTTTCCTCACCTGCAGATTACTTCGTAATCTGCAGCCGCGATCATCTGTCCTACTTAATTCTTTTGTTTTCCTAATTATTTATACATGAAATACACTTCCACCGATAAATTCCCTCAAAATAGAATTCTTGCCGATTTCTTCACTAGGCACCGGCAGAAAATAATCCAGAAATTTTAAAAGCCGCTTCGCTTCTTTATATTCCGGTGCGCTTTTATCAATGGAAAACAACAACGGCTCCGCATATAATTTCAAAACAGCCAGCTCATAAATCAATGCGGAATTAAACATAATATCCGCGCTGTCCTGGAATGGAAAAATATAATTTTCCTCTCCCCGCCTTACGGAATTCCACATGGCAATCGTCTCTGCCGCCGTTGTATCCCTGGTCCTCGCATCCCGCACAATACGGCGGATCAGCCTGCCGTCTGTAGTGGGTATGTAATTATGTTCATCAATATTGATCTGCGTCAGTGCGCTGATAAAGATTTTAAATTTGCTTTCCTCCGGCAGGGTGCAGGTCATTTTATCATTCAGGCCGTGGATCCCCTCTATGATCAGAATATCTCCTTCGCCTAATTTCTGTTTCCTGCCTTTATATTCCCGTTTGCCTGTTTTAAAATTAAAGGAAGGCATATCCACGGTATCGCCTCTTAAAAGGGCTTCCATATCCTGGTGGAACAGTTCTACATCCAACGCCTCTAAACATTCAAAATCAAAATTCCCGTCTTCATCTCTCGGCGCCTTTTCCCTGTCTAAATAATAATTATCCAAAGACAAGGGATGCGGTTTTAATCCCCGGGCCATAAGCTGTATGGAAAGCCGGTGGGAAAAAGTTGTTTTACCGGAAGAAGACGGTCCTGCAATCATCACAAACTTGCAGTTATCCCTCTCTGCGATCATCTGCGCCAGCTGTCCGATCCGCTCTTCCATTAAAGCTTCCTGAACCATGATGATCTCCTGGATTCTGCCTGAAGAAATCGCATTATTTAATGCGCCAATCGTATCAACTCCCATGGTGCGTCCCCATTCTCTGGAACGTCTTATGGTATCGGAATACTTCACAGAAGGTTTAAATTCTGCAACTTCTTTTGTATTTTTGTCCGGAAACATCAATACAAATCCCTCTTCATAGGGTTTTAGATCAAAATACTTCAGATATCCGGTATGCGCCGTCATATATCCATAAAAATAATCCTTATAATGATCCAGTGAATAGATATTCACCCTGGAACTTCTGCGGTAATGAAAGAGGCATTCCTTCTCTGGCATTCCATGATCACCAAACAGCTTTACCGCATCCTCCGTTCTCATGCTGCTTTTTAAAATCGGCAGCTCTTCCTCCGCCAACCTGAGCATTTCTTTCTTTAATTTCAAAAGAAATGTTTCATCCGGCTTTCCGTATTTCACCAGCTCACAATAATATGCCTGGCTGATGCAATACAAAATACGCACTTCCGCTTCTTCTTTGCCTAATAAATTAAATAAAGCTTTCTGCATCAAAAGCGTCACACTTCTGCGGTAGGTTTTCTTCCCTGCATTATCTGCCGTTGTAATAAAAGAAACCTCTCCACTTTTTTTGACTCTTTTATGCAATTCCAACAGACGGTTATTCAAAGACACCAAAACGATGTCATCCGGATAATTCTTCTGGTATTCTTTTACAATCTCCAGATACTGTGTGCCTTTTTCATAGGCTTTTTCTTCCCCACAGATCTTCAGTATTATTTTCTCTTCACCCATAGCAATCCCCTAATAAATCCAATATGGAAATTCAATTTCCTGTGCAATGATTTCCAGTTCCATACAGTGTTTTTCTAAATATTCTTTCATATACCGGATAAAAATATGCTCCAGTCCGTAATGGCCGGCATCCATGATGCAAAGGCCCCTAGCCGCCGCATCAATCCCCTCGTGGTGGTCAATATCACCGGTGATCAGCACATCTGCTTTCCTCGCAAGGGCATTCTCAATCTCGCTTTTTCCGGAGCCTGGAGAAATGGCCGCCCTTGTTAAAACCCAGTCCGGTTCCCCAAAAATCTTAATTTCCTTTAAAGAAAAGGCTGCTTTTACCAGTCTGGCACAATCTTTTACGGTGATAGGCTGCATCAGTTTCCCAACTCTGCCGATTCCTTCCTGCTTTCCTTCCGCAACAGCCGTTACATCTAAAACTTCCGCATCTTCCAGTCCAATCATGGCTGCGGATAAATCTGCCATGCCCTTCACATCGAAATTCGTATGCATCGCATAATAAGCAATATCGTTTTGAATCAGTTTGATCAAACGCCTGCCGATAAAATCATCTGAAACAATCCGTTTCAGCCCCTTAAAAATCAATGGATGATGTGTCAAAAGCAGATCCGCCCCACACTCAATTGCTGCCTCTACTGCCTCATCCGAAGCATCCAACGCAATATAAATTTTATTTACTTCTTTGTCGTCCCTGCCTGCCAAAAGTCCCACATTATCCCATTCACAGGCAAAGGAT
>CAYQRG010000255.1:424-2529 GCA_964419645.1 uncultured Eubacterium sp. | reverse complement strand
ATTTAAGGTTGCAATGGAAGATTTGAGGAAAGCAGGTGAAGCATTATGCCAATAAATAAAAATATCAGCGATCTGCCAAAGATTGCCACAAGGGAAGGATATGGCAGCACTTTGGTGGAGCTTGGAAAAAAAGATGAAAATATAGTCGTATTGGATGCGGATCTTGCAGCAGCCACAAAGACAAGCGTATTTGGAAAAGTATTCCCCGAAAGACATATCAACTGCGGAATTGCAGAAGCCAATATGGCAGGTATTGCAGCAGGATTGGCAGCCAGCGGTAAGATACCTTTTATCAGCTCTTTTGCTATGTTTGTGGCAGGACGGGCTTATGAGCAGGTGCGTAATTCCATTGGCTACCCGGGATTAAATGTAAAAATAGGAGCCACCCATGCAGGAATTTCTGTAGGAGAAGACGGAGCCACACATCAGTGTAACGAAGATATTGCGCTGATGCGTTCCATTCCGGGCATGGTAATTATAAATCCCAGTGACAATATTGAGGCAATCGCGGCAGTCCGGGCAGCTTATGCATACAAAGGACCGGTTTACCTGCGTTTTGGCAGGCTGGCAGTTCCTGTGTTCAATGACAGGGAAGATTATAAATTTGAGCTTGGAAAAGGCATCGTCCTAAGAGAAGGCAAGGATGTTACAATTTTTGCAACAGGGCTGTGTGTCGTAGAGTCACTTTACGCGGCAGAAAAGCTGGCAGCTGACGGAATAGATGCAGAGGTGATCAATATCCATACGATCAAACCATTGGATACAGAGCTTGTGGCAGCATCTGCTGCAAAGACAGGCAAAGTATTTACCGTAGAAGAGCATTCCGTGATCGGAGGCCTTGGTTCGGCAGTTTGCGAAGCATTGAGCGAAACATGTCCGACGAAGGTGACCAGAATTGGTATGTATGACAAATATGGTGAGTCCGGTCCGGCAGTGGAGCTTCTGCACAAATACGGACTGGATGCAGAAGGGATTTATCAGAAAATAAAAGAGACTTTGTAATATAGATTAACAAATAAGAGAAAAAAGCCGATATACTATGAAACAGGTAAATCGGTTTTTTCTGTTTTGGTAAATGGAGTTACACAGTATAAATTCAAGGAGGATATGAGATGAATCAAGTAACACAAGCAGAGGCAGCTGCAAGTTATATGCAGACTTCCCAGACAACAGCTTCGGACAAGACCAGTACGAAGAAATCAAAAGTAGGCGGAGCTACGATCGGTTCCCCGGAATTAAGCGACAAAGCTAAGAAATACTATGAGCAGTTAAAAAAGAAATATTCCAACATGGATTTTATCTTAGTCAGCAAAGATAAAAAGGCAGAAGCACAGGCAAACGCCGGTAAATATGCCAATGCAAATCGTATGGTTGTACTGATTGATGATGAAAAAATTGAACGTATGGCGGTAGACGAAGAATACCGTAAAAAGTATGAGGCCATTATCAGCGGCTCACAAAATCAGCTTTCCCAGTTGAAAGACAGCCTTGGCGTCAATGGAGCCAGTGTAAAAACTTATGGTATGCAGGTGAATGACGGTGGCACTACTTCTTTCTTTGCGGTAATTGACAAATCCCTGGCAGCTCAGAAAGCAAGGATTGAGAAAAAAGCAGCCGAGAAGAAAGAAGAGAAGAAAGAGGCTAAAAAAGCTGCTGATGAAAAGAGGGCAGAAAAACGGAAGGCCGACAAAGAAAAGCAGGCCGAACGTATGGACTGGGATGATGAAGATACCGTAACGATAACGGCATCTTCCATAGAAGAACTGATTCAGAAAATCAATAACACGATTTCCATGGGAATGAGTGATTATGTGCAGACCAAGGAAGAGTCCTGGGTAGGCGGAAATATTGATTTTTACGGTTAAAGTCCGGTTACGATAAAACAGATAAAAGATACGCCGCTCGTGCTTGCCACGAGTGGTTTTCTTTTGCCCGAAAATAGCCATTCTGGGAGATTTCAGCCAGCCGGTTTTTATCATTTAAAAGATTGAAAATCTGCTCTGTCAGTTGATCCGGATTTTGATATTCATAAAAGACCAGATCTCTGCCGTTTTTGAACTGTTTTTCCAAAAGAGGAGAGGAATCTGTCAGACAGAGACTGTGGT
>CAYQRG010000255.1:0-414 GCA_964419645.1 uncultured Eubacterium sp. | reverse complement strand
TGTGGTTGAGCAGAGAGGAATAAATTCTGTCATGGGTTCCGTTTTTAAACTCCGGCAGCAGATTTAAGGTGATTTTCGAGCGGCGGAATAAAGAAAACGTGTCAGCAAAGGCGATATCATCCATGATCTGAATATGGGAAAATTCAGCAAGGGGAGATTTCCGGAAACCGTTGCCGCAGAGGGTTAAGGGAACGTCTTGCTTTGCCAGATGAAGCAGAAGCTGTTCCCGTTTATAAGCGCGCAGATAGCTGTCACACAAAAAACATGCCTGCATATGGAGAGGAAACGTTTCTTCTATAATTTCGGCCTCTTCCAGAGAAGGTAGTAAAAGCCGAAGGGCGGCTTCCTGTGACAGTGTGGGTTGTTCTAGCATAAGCGCAATCAGTTTTTTGGTCAGTTCCTCCAGAAAAGAAG
>CAYQRG010000254.1:0-2532 GCA_964419645.1 uncultured Eubacterium sp. | reverse complement strand
AGAAATTTTGTCAATAGAAAGGTGTTAAACCCTAGAGCAGAATCTATGGTTTAACACCTTTTTTGGTAATATTTAACAAAAAAAGATGAAAAAAACCTTTATAATTGTAGAATGTGTATATTGAAAGGGGGGGGTAAAATAGTATACTAATTCAACAAAGATAAAGATAGTATTTGTAAGAACTTCGTAAAATCAGGTTGTTGCATGGTATCTGATTTTGGAAGTCAGATATACTGTAACAACCTGTTTTTTATAATGATATATTTACCAAAAATTTGTAAAATTTTAGAATGTTCATATTGAAAGAGGGAATGAAATAGTATATTAGCTTAATAAAGATAAAGATAAAAGATAGTATTTGTAAGAACTTTGTGAAATCAGGTTGTTGCATTGTATCTGATTTTAGAAGTCAGATGCAATGCAACTTTTTTTAGGAAAGATATAAATTGAAAAGAGAAATATATTTTGGAAAAGAGGCGTAATATGACAGAAAAAGAATTGTACAAACTTCACAGACCGGATTTGTTACAGCTTTTGCTGACGCAGGGAAGAGAAGCGGCGGATTTGCAGACAAAGTTGACCGGTTCTTCTGAAACCCTTGCAGAAACACAGGACGTATTAGAACGTCTGAAAGGGAAACTGGATGACAAGGATGTGTTGATCCGGCGGTTAAGGATACATTTGGATGAGAAAGATGAGATGATCCGAAAGCAGCAGGAAGAGCTGGATGAATTACGTATTAATAACAGGTTACAACTGGAATTCATTGAGGAAGCGGCTCTTCGGTTCAATGAAATTTTTGATGTGGCGCATCAAACAGTGGAGCAGTATCTACATACCCTCAGGCAGATGTGCGGAATATGTGTAACGGATATTTTGGAAACAAATAAGCGTTCCGTGCCTTCGAGAGAAGTTTTTTTGGAGGAAAATGCAGATGAATGAGAAAAGAGAACAATCCGTTTTGGAACAGCCGAGCCTGGAAGTGATTGAGGCGGTTATTGCGCAGGAACAATACAAGCACAAGTATAATAAGATATTGAGAAGTACCGTTTTCTCTCTTGTCGTTGTAGCTGCAGCGGCAGTACTGATCGTAGTCTTATTGCTTCCGGTTTTGCAGATCAGCGGCACGTCAATGAGTGATACACTGCAGGACGGAAACATTGTCGTTGCAATGAACAGCAGAAACTTTGAAACCGGCGATGTGATCGCATTTCATTACAATAATGATATTTTGATTAAGCGTGTGATTGCTCATGCAGGGGATTGGGTAGATATTGATGAAGATGGCAATGTATTTGTCAATGAACAACTGCTGGATGAGCCGTATGTTTCTGAAAAAGTTTTGGGAGATTGCAATATAGATTTGCCCTATCAGGTTCCCGATGGAAAATGTTTCGTTATGGGAGACCATCGCGCCACAAGTATTGACAGCCGTAATACATCGGTTGGATGCATTGGCAGCGATATGATCATCGGTAAAATTTTGTTTTGTGTTTGGCCGGTAAAAGAGATGGGTACAGTGAAATAAAGAATACTAGAAAAGGAAGGAAGGGAAGCGCAATGAAATCTTTGGTCACAGATGAAGCGGAGAGATTTTTGCGTGAACAAAAAAGAAAGAGAAGGCGTATGACAGCATTTCTTTGCCTGGCAGTGATCGTTGCTTTTGGTACGGTTATGGCTTTGAAATACAGAGGAATAGCTGTGAACCATACCAAACAGGTTTTGAACTGCAAGTATGTGGTACATAATCATACAGAAGACTGTTATATCCAGACGGAAAGCGGAAGGCTTCTGTCGTGCGGTTATGCAGATTATGTGGTGCATACACATAATGACGATTGCCGGGATGCAGACGGCAATCTGGTATGCCAGCTGCCGGAGATAGAAGAACATCACCATGATGATTCCTGTTATCAAAAAGAGCAGGTTTTAAGCTGCGGTATGGAAGCCTCAGACGGTCATCAGCATGAGGAAAGCTGCTATGCAAAAGAACAGGGTGCGTTGATCTGTCAACAGGAAGAACATCAGCATGGGGACGAATGTTACGATGAAGAGAATGTCCTGATCTGCACAATGGAAGAACATGAGCACAGTGATAGCTGCTATGCCAGTGAGGAAGTTCTGGTATGCGGTCTGGAGGCTGGAGCAGGCGGACATATACATAATGAAAACTGCTATTCGGAAGCCTGGAATTTGATCTGCGGCAAATTAGAGCTGCATACGCATATTCCACAGAATGAGCCAGGAAGCTGTTATGATGAGCAGGGCAATCTGACCTGCGGGTTGTTCCAGTTGGAGGAGCATGTTCATGGTG
The DNA here is from genome assembly GCA_964419645.1 of uncultured Eubacterium sp. Classification (GTDB taxonomy): domain Bacteria; phylum Bacillota; class Clostridia; order Lachnospirales; family Lachnospiraceae; genus Roseburia_B. The sequence continues at coordinate 218 of CAYQRG010000254.1, read as the reverse complement.
CAGAATGTTTAGAGACCGTGGAGTTGACGGGTGAAGAAGTTGCTGCGTTGAATGACGATGAGGCGGAATCTTCCGATACGGAAACCGGAAATAACGTTTCGGAAACGGAACGGGAAATCTTTACGATGGAAGATGATGCAGAAGAAACTGTTTCGGGTGAACGGAGGCAGCAGACTGTTGAAACAATGAATTATATTGTGACAGTTGACTATACAGAT
>CAYQRG010000253.1:0-2548 GCA_964419645.1 uncultured Eubacterium sp. | reverse complement strand
TCCTGCGAAGCCAAAATCAAAAAATAACCCACACCAAACGCAATCTGATGTGGGTTAAAAGCAGTCTATTCTACCGCCTTGGTCAGTGACCACACTATCTCACTAAAATACCTCTCCGGCACATCTTTCAGGAAACAATAATCATCATCCGCAATCCATCCGCTGCCATCATCCTCATAAAATTTTGCATCCTGCAATGTCACCGTCTCGGAACCGGGCCATTCATCATATTCAAACAACAGTTCAACACCTAACGAAAATTCTTCATTTTCTTTCTCATACACACTCACTGTATCATCATCATCCGTATGGCACCAGCCCAGCTTCTTAAGTTGTTTTATAAGCTCCTCGCTGTCCAGATTCCAACCCTCATACCGATCCAGGCTTTTTTGCTCCGCTTCTTCCTCTGTCATCCTGAAAACAGATCTGTAAAGTTGTTCAACGGGCTGGAGAATCTCATAATCGTCAAGCTGTTCTTTCCATGCCTGCAAGGTTTCTTCTGTTAATTCAATCGGATGTACGATCCCGATTTTACTGTTTTTGGATAACGTTGACTTTTCCCACAGTTTAAATTCTTCCCCGTTTTCTGTGACGAAAGAACCATCCTCCATATATCGGAAGCCAGCCACAAGCTTTCTGTCCTCATAGATCCCCCAGACCAGCCCTATGGCAAACTGATGCATCACAGGATTTCTTACAAATAAATCCTGCCATGCCTGTATGCTCCACTCCCGCCCGTTGACCAAAGCCGTCTCCATGCGTATTTTCTGATCTGCCACCACAGTTTTCAACTGTTTCTTCAACTGCTTAAATTCTTCATATGCTGCAACAGCTTTCGTCTCATCGTCCTTTTTTGTAGGTGCGGGCAGATTCTTTATCTTTTTCCCATTCATATCAAATGCCTGAACTTCAAGGGCAGTGGTAATGATCACGGTAAATCTGCGCTCCCCATAATCAAAACAGCGCTCCATCTTCTCATCAAAGCCCAAATCCGGCACAGTCTTGTCAAGCAGACCTTCTCTGGTAGTTCCACGCCAGGATGCCGCAGTTGTCAAAGCTTTTTTTGCAGCCCTTTTCATCTTTTGCGTCTTGAATTTCTTGGAAATTCCGTCCACAATTAAGAGCGCCCGTGGCCGCAGACTTAACGCCAACGCCCGTAATGCCTCTGCCGCAACAGTGTCGGATTTCTTTGTCCATTCCTGGAATAATTGATAGAGCCTGTCCGACATATCCGCGCCTCCATGAAGTGCTGCCGCATAAAGCACCCAGCGCTTTCTTGTTTCCGCCCCTGCTGCTGTCCATTTGTCTAACAATTCATTGACATAAACAGCCAATTCCTCTTTCTTTAAATCCTCTGCAAGCGCTGCCGCCGTAGAACTGATGCCATAGGGTGCAATTCCACCTTCTATCGCCTCTATGCCCTTCGATGCAGCTTCATCGTTTGATGCTGTCGTACCTTTCGATGTTTTGCTGTTTTCCGATGCTGCTCCATTTGATGCTTTGCTGTTTTCCGCCTTATCGTTCTTCGACGCAACCACTTCTTTCATTGGCATGCTGGAATAGGCCAGGAGAATTGCCTGCAAATATGCTTCCTCTGCCTCTTCGCCGTCTTTTTTGTGTACTTTGGAAAACGGAGTTTCGTATGCCCACGCAAGGGAACGTTTCCTATTTCCCTTATGGAGTTCCTCTACCATATCCTGCAAAGCCTTCTTGCCCTCCGACTTAACCACTGCCTCCGCCGGGAACAGTGTCTGCAATATAGTCCTGATTTTCACGCTCTTTTCCTTTGACAATGTCTCCTTTAATATCGGCACATACTTTTCATCGTTCCATTTTACCAGAACCTTAACAGCAATCTCCCGATCTGCCACCTTTGGGGAAGCCAGCAGCCCAATGACATCTTCCTCGAAGACTTTTGCCTTATCCAAGACATCCACCAAGGCTTCCCTTACCGCTTTTTCCTTATCCTGCGCAAATGCAAGAATTGCCTCCATAAATTGATCTGCTTCTGCTGAGATTGACTTTTCCGTGGAATTGTTTTTCTCTATAGAATTGTTTTTCTCCATGGAATTATTCTTCTCTATAAAATTGTTTTTCTTCATGGAGCTGTTTTTCTCTATAGAACACTTTTTCTTTCCTGTGCGTTCTTTTTTCACCTTTTGCACAAGAATCTGCAGCCCGAAAATTCTGCCTTCCTTATCCGCCTTTTGGAAAGCCTCCAGCGTCTCCCCCGGTCTCTCTTCAAGATAAGAACCAAAAATTTCCTTTCCTTCCTCCAGGAAAGCCTTACTCAGTTTTTTCTTCTCATGCAATAAAGAATCACAAATATCCATTAATCCGTTCAGTTGGCAGCTCAGGGCAATTTTTTCCTCATCCACTTCATGAAATAACTCCCTGAGCCACTCCTTATACTGTGAAATATCCTTCTCCTCCGCATATCTTTCTACCCGATAGTAATAGTTTCGAAACTCTCTGCACACCATCAACGCCGCCAGGCATCTTTTATAAAGAGTGTCAAGACCATAAACCTCCCTGTAGCTGTCCATGA
>CAYQRG010000252.1:0-2559 GCA_964419645.1 uncultured Eubacterium sp. | reverse complement strand
GAACTTATATGAATCACAGACATTTTAATCAATTCATTCTATTATTACTATGTTGTTGTATAAATTTTGGTGGATGTACAAATTCATCCAGAAAATCAGAAGATGGAGATATGTTAGAACTATGCATTGCCAGTATTTATAATCCTGACTATCAACCTGATATGGATGAAAGCAAAGGATATGGTATTTTTCATGATATGCTAACAAATTCGTATATCATAAAATATGATGCATCACCAGTAAAAACAGACGGTGAGGTAAACAATTTAGATTTGATTTCGACATTTACCAGCGAGGAAGAGGAAAATTCGAAGATCGTATTAGATGATTTTTCCGGTACTATAAGTTGTGTTGAAGATGACGGCTTATTACTTGTTGACACAAGTAGAATCATGCAAATGGACAGTTGTACTCTCAAGATACAAAAAGAGGCAGAGAACACTGCTCCTTTGCTCATAAACCCTCATACAAATATAATTAACGATACCTATTCATTGATGGGAGAATCGCTTGAGGAATGGAGCTTTAAATTGATTGAGTATGACAGGGATCTGCATTTGAAGCAGATTGTTGATATAGCGGAGGCGGTGGCTTCAGAACGTGAGATTATGACCTGCAAATTATTTTCCGGGGGAGAAAAGCTTCTTTATAACAATATAAATGGCTTATACTTATTTGATTTTGCGTCAGGTAAAGCCACAAATCTGACACAGGACGGTATTTTCATTTATGATTTTGCCTGCCTGGATCAAACTCTTCCGAAGAAAGAATCCTTGGAATAGTTAGCATGGATGGGGAAAAGCAGCAGGAAGAGAGCATCGAACATTTATGGGGAGGTATATGGGCATTTGAGGATTTTGCATTGATAGAGGAAGCTGAATTAATGGGACGTGGAAGAGAGGGAACAGTTTTTCGTTATGATGCGGGAGGAGGGATTCGTTCCTTTCCGCTTTTTGACAGCGATGAAAACGGAAGCATTACCGTATCCTGTCATGGCGCTTACTATGCCACTCGTACAACGATGGATGGTGATGAATCGCGTTATGTGATACGCATTTATTCATCTAAAGATGGCAGTATGGTAAAGGAACTGCCGTTGACCTATGAAGAGTATGGTGATGATTTCCGATTGAGTGGATTTTTAATATGCGATGATGTAAAAAGAATTATTTTATATGGTACATGGAAAGGGCAGGAGACAAATACCTGGATCGTATCGGAGAGTTTATAAATGTTGGAGAATAATGATATGTTAAAGAAAAATAAAAAGTTCATTATCATGACAGTTTTGCTGTCCACACTTATTTTGACAGCTTGCACAAGGGAGAGTGGAGAAACGGCAGATGGAACTCCGGTGACATTAGTATATGGCACCATGAATTTGGATCAGGAAATGAGTACATGGATTGCAGAATATAATCTCACACATGAGGACTACCAGATTGAGGTACGGGAATATGGACAGGATGGTTTTGAAGAGGGACTGATGCGCTTAAATGCTGAAATTGTACGGGGAAACGGACCGGATTTGCTCGATCTTAGTAACATTGACGTTGGCTCTTATATTTCCTTGGGAGTATTGGCAGATCTTTATCCCCTGATGGATGCAGATATAGAACTGCAGCGAGAAATTTTTGTGCCCGGAATCCTAAAATTGTATGAGGAAAACGGACATTTGTATGGTATCGCACCAGGATACAGGCTTGAAACAATTATGGGTGAAAAAGCCCTGTTGGGGGATCCCTCAGAGTGGACGGTAGAGAAGATGAATGATGTGATTGAGAGTCTACCGGAGGGCAGTTGTTTTATCAATAACTTGGGCTCTTTAGGTTTGCTGCGGATTGTGTTGCAGAGAGGAATGGACGAGTATGTGGATTGGGAAGCTGCAGATTGTTCTTTTGACAGCGATCAGTTCAAGGAACTGCTTCAACTGGCCGCTGTTATGGACACACTCCCGGTATTTGATAATGACGAACAGGCCATAGCAGAAGGGAAAGTGCTGACAAACCGTCTCTATGTCTCTGATCTGGGGGGATATGCAGCATCTTCTCGTTTATTTCAGGGAGAATCGGTGGTATGTGTGGGATATCCTTCCCCAAAGGGAGGCAGTGCATTGGTGACACCTTATCTACCTGTTGGAATCTGTTGCGAGGAAAATCAGGACGCAGCATGGGAATTTGTGAAGTCGCTGTTAGGGGAAGAGTTTCAGGAGAAGCACATACGTTTTAATTTTCCTCTGCGTCAGGATTCTTTGCAAAAGCAATTAGAGAAATCAATGACTCGCTCGGTGGAAAATGAACCGGCGGATGAAGCAATCAGACAGGAAGATTGCGATGCGCTTTATGAAGCCATATATTCTGCAAACAATTCCAGAGTTTTTGATGCGAATATCTGGGATATCGTGTCAGAAGAAGCGGAAGCTTATTTTGATGGGGATAAAACTCTGGATCAAGTGGTTCAAATCATTCAGAATCGTGTTAAAACTTATATTCAGGAAAATTATACATAAAATCACTCCGAGGAGCTAAAGCCCGCAGGCGTCAGTGTTTGCGTTTTTTT
>CAYQRG010000251.1:0-2559 GCA_964419645.1 uncultured Eubacterium sp. | reverse complement strand
ATCACATAAGGAATCTTCACTCCGGTAGCTTCCTCAAAATTCTTAACGATATCCAGCACGCTGTATCCCGTTCCGGTTCCAAGGTTGTAAATGCCAAGCCCTACATTTTCTGTGATCTTCTTTAATGCTTTTACATGACCATTTGCCAAATCCACTACGTGGATATAATCTCTGACACCTGTTCCGTCCGGTGTATCATAATCGTTGCCGAATACGCCCAGTTCTTTCAGTTTGCCAACGGCAACCTGTGTAATGTAAGGCATTAAGTTGTTTGGTATGCCATTCGGGTTCTCTCCCATTAAACCGCTCTTATGAGCGCCGATCGGATTGAAATAACGAAGCAGGATTACATTCCATTCCGGATCCGCCTTCTGCATGTCACTTAAAATCTGTTCTAACATGGATTTCGACCAGCCGTAAGGATTCGTACAGGTTCCTTTCGGGCATTCTTCTGTAATCGGAATGATAGCCGGATCTCCGTAAACAGTTGCAGAAGATGAGAAAATAATATTCTTGCAGCCGTGGTTACGCATCTCATCTACCAATGTCAATGTTCCGCCTATATTGTTATTATAATATTCCCAAGGTTTTGCCACAGACTCTCCCACTGCTTTCAATCCTGCAAAATGGATACAGCTTTCAATGGTCTCTGTTTCTAAGATCTTCTTTAAAATATCTCTGTCTAAAATATCTCCCTTGTAGAATTTTACTTCTTTTCCCGTAATCTGTTTTACACGTTCCAAAGATTTCTCGCTGGAGTTGGAAAGATTATCCAGCACAACAACCTCATATCCTGCATTTAACAGCTCCACACATGTATGGCTGCCGATATATCCGGCACCCCCCGTTACTAAAATTGCCATTGCATATTCCTCCTTCATGTTATCTTTATGTTTTTATCATACCACGTTTGCTCTTTATTTCAAAGATTTATTTCCGAAATCAGGAAAAAAAGAATCCCCAAACAGGGATTCTTTTCTGCTGTATGATTAAGCTATGCTTTTCTTAGCCAATTCTGCCAATGTTGCAAAACCTTCTGCATCATTTACTGCCATTTCAGCTAACATCTTACGGTTGATATCCACACCGGCAACTTTTAAGCCATGCATAAACTGGCTGTAAGAAATGCCGTTGATTCTTGCTGCTGCATTGATACGTGCAATCCAAAGCCTGCGGAACTGTCTTTTTCTTTCTTTTCTTCCTGCATAAGAACTTGCTAAAGCTCTCATCACTGACTGTTTTGCAACTCTGTACTGTTTGGATCTTGCACCTCTGTAACCTTTTGCCAGTTTTAAAACCCGATTATGTTTTTTCCTAGCATTTAAACCGCCTTTAATTCTTGCCATCGTCTATTCCTCCTTAAACTGCTTCCTATAAATATGGTAAAATCTTCTTCATATTCTTAACGTTTGACTCATCTGTCATAACGGCTTTTCTAAGAGTTCTCTTTGTCTTAGGGCTTTTCTTAGTCAGAATATGTCTCTTGTAAGCTTTGTTTCTCTTTAATTTTCCGGTTCCTGTTACTTTAAAACGTTTTGCAGCTGCTCTGCTGGTTTTCATTTTTGGCATAATATATTTCCTCCTTAAAAATGCTATTTTTTCTCTTTCAGCACCATGCTGATACTTCTTCCTTCTACCTTTGGCGCTTTTTCTATGACTGCCACATCTGCAAGGCTCTCTGCAAAATCATCTAAAATATGCTTGCTGCTCTGCATATGTGCCATTTCACGACCGCGAAACCGCAGTGTGACTTTCACTTTGTTACCTTTTTCAAGGAATTTCTTAGTCGCATTCATTTTGGTATTCAAATCATTCGATTCGATATTCGGTGACATACGAATTTCCTTAACCTCGACAACCTTCTGCTTTTTCTTAGCTTCCTTCTCTTTTCTCGCCAATTCATACCTGTACTTTCCGTAATCGATAATCTTACATACAGGCGGTTTCGCAGTAGGAGCAATTTTCACTAAATCCAGTTCTGCTTCTTCAGCCTTCTTCATTGCGTCTCTGGCTGACATGATGCCAAGTTGTTCTCCGTTTACCCCGATCAGACGTACTTCTCTGTCTCTGATCTGTTCATTAATCATTAATTCGCTAATGGTTGTGCACCTCCAAAATAAATTATTATAAAAAAAGCGGATAGACAGACTATCCACAATCAATACAAGGCAAAGGCATAACCATTGTCTGAACTATGAACCATAAGTCGCCCAATTGCGCTTCGGTGAGAGTGGATACTCTACTTGCTTTCAACAACGTGTATACAATATCATATTTGGAGATGTTTCGTCAAGGGATTTTTTGAATTTTTCTTCTTTGCTATTTCACAATCCACCGTCCATTCCTGTTAGAGCCTTCTCTCTCAAGCAAATCTTCTTCCTGCAATTCCTTCATGTCTTTTTGTATCTGTTTTCTACTTAACTTCAACAAATCCATAAGCATTGTCTGTGTCATTGTAGGATTTTCCTTTAAAAATTCTAATATTGTCTGTTTCCGTCCAAGTTCTTTTCGGCTCTTTTTCGGCTCTTTTTCGGCTCTTTTTCGGCTCTTTTTTGGCTC
>CAYQRG010000250.1:0-2563 GCA_964419645.1 uncultured Eubacterium sp. | reverse complement strand
TTTTGTACCCAAATCGTACCCACCACCACATAAAAAAACCCTACAAAGCCCACAACTACAAGCTTTGTAGGGATTTTCCTTCTCACTCGAACTCAATCGTAGCCGGCGGCTTAGGACTCATATCATAGCAAACCCGATTTACATTCTCGACCTCTGCCAAAATTCTCTCCGTAATCCTCTCCAACACATCCCAATCCACTTTCTCAACCGACGCCGTCATAGCATCAATCGTATTAATCGCACGAATAATCACCATATATTCAAACACCCGTGCATTGTTTTTCATACCAACTGACTTAAAGTCCGGCACTACCGTAAAGTACTGCCATACCTTCTTATCCAGTCCTGCTTTTGCAAACTCTTCACGGAGAATCGCATCGGATTCACGCACTGCTTCCAGCCGGTCTCTCGTAATTGCTCCCAGGCATCTTACACCCAGTCCCGGTCCCGGGAATGGCTGGCGGTATACCATATCATGCGGAAGTCCCAGTTCCACGCCGCAGGCACGCACTTCATCTTTAAAAAGCTGCTTCAACGGTTCTACCAGTTCAAATTTCAAATCTTCCGGAAGACCTCCCACATTATGATGAGATTTCACCATTTTAGCCGTCTTCGTTCCGCTTTCAATAATATCCGGATAGATAGTTCCCTGTCCGAGGAAGTCGATTCCTTCCAGTTTTCCTGCTTCTTCTTCAAACACACGGATAAATTCACTGCCGATGATTTTACGTTTCTGCTCCGGATCACTTACGTTTTCAAGCTTACTTAAGAAACGCTCTGTTGCATCTACATAAATCAGATTTGCATGAAGCTCATCACGAAAAACCTTTATCACGCTTTCAGATTCGTTTTTACGCATCAGACCATGATTCACATGAACGCATACAAGCTGCTGCCCGATTGCTTTGATCAGCATTGCCGCTACTACAGAGGAGTCCACGCCGCCGGAAAGAGCCAACAATACCTTCCGGTCACCTACCTGCTTACGGATTAACTCTACCTGATCTTCGATAAAATTTTTCATGTTCCAGTTGGCGGTTGCCTGGCAATCTTCAAATAGGAATTTTTTCAATTCTTCCTGATTCAAGGATTCCTTAAATTGCTTTTCACATTTGGATTGCGGATAATCAATAGAAATCATCGGATATCCCAGGTCATAGAGTTCCGGTCTGATTTCTACTGCCTGTCCGTCCACAATACGATTTTCTCCGCCGTTTAAGATGATGCCCTTTACATTTTCCAATGAGCTTATTTCTTCCGGCGTAATATCATGGGGATGAATCTCACTATATACGCCAAGGCTACGGATTTCACGGGCAATTACAGTATTTTCTGTACTTCCCAAATCTAAAATGATAATCAAATCTTGTTTCATGGGTAGCTCTCCTTATCTTTTATTTGTTTTATTATATCAAACAACTCCATTCATTGTATAGATTAAATTTCTGCAAGACTAAATTCATCCATTTGCCCATTGGAATTGGAATTTAACACTTTTCTTCAGGAGGCTGAATTCTACTTGCATACCTTGAAAGTGGAATTTAACATTTCACTTCAGTAAATTAAATTTCTATATGAATTTTTATAGACAGAATCCGACATATGTGATAGAATTGTATCGAACAAGCATTCTGATTATTCGCATTTCATCAGAATTGCAAGCTGCTTTTTTCTGTCAAAGCTGCCTGCAACAGACTTTTTCATTTATATACAACAAGATTAGGAGGCTTTTATTATGAAGAAAATCACATGTCTGCTTTTTGTATTGCTGTTTAGCTGTTCTCTCTTCGGCTGTACAGACAGCAGTGCTACCAAACCAACCGCTAATTCCACACCGGATACCACGGAAGAAACCAAGCCCGATCAGCCGAATGCAGATTCTGCCCAATCAAAGGACACTCTGGTAGTGGCAATGGAGCTTGCATATCCGCCCTTTGAGACGAGAGATGATGCCGGAGAACCCACCGGTGTCAGCGTAGATCTGATGAAGGCGTTTGGCGAATACGCCGGATACAACATTCAGATTGAGAATATGTCATGGGACGGGTTGATTCCTTCTTTACAGTCAGGAGCAACGGATATTGTAATCTCTTCCATGACGATTACGGAAGAACGCAAAAATCTGGTGGATTTCTCCGATCCATACGCAAATGCCCTTTTGGCAATCCTTGCTAATGCAGATTCTAATATTACTTCTATCAGTGACCTTAACCAAAAGGATAAAACTCTTGCAGTAAAATCAGGCTCCACCGGACATATGTATGCGGAAAAAAATCTAACAGAGACTAATCTTTTGATTCTGCCGGACGAAAGTGCCTGCGTAACAGAAGTCGCCCAGGGAAGAGCGGACGGTTTTATCTACGACCAGCTTACAATCTACCGCAACTGGCAGCAGAATCCGGATACGACCTCTGCTATCTTTATTCCGTTTCAGGATGTGGAAAAATGGGGCATTGCCGTACAAAAAGGCAACCAACCGCTGTTAGATCAGATTAATGCATTTTTGGCAGATTTCAAAGAAAACGGCGGCTATGATACACTGACAGAAACCTATCTGTCAGAA
>CAYQRG010000249.1:0-2577 GCA_964419645.1 uncultured Eubacterium sp. | reverse complement strand
GGCTGGGTGGTACCAAAAGTCCCTCGCAAGAGGATGTAATCGTAACAGCCGTAGAGAAGTCATCATCATAGCCCTGATCAACCATCATCGGAATCAAAATACTTCCGAGAGATGCCGTATCCGCTGCTGCCGAACCGGAAATACCGCCGAAGAAGTAAGATGCCACGATATTTACCATTGCCATACCGCCAGTCATCCAGCCAACGCAGGCATTTGCCAGCGCAATCAGTTTTTCCGAAATACCTCCGCTGCCCATCAGACAGCCCATCGTGATAAAGAACGGCACCGCCATCAAGCTAAACGAATTAATACCCTTTACCATCTGCTGACAAACCGTCGTAAACGGTAATCCTTGATACAACAAGCACAGAAGGGACGAAAGCGCAACTGCGTACGCAATCGGAAATCGCAGGAAAATCATTACTGCAAAGCTGACTAATAATATGATAATTGCCATTGTCTGTGTACTCATGCTTTCCCCTCCTTTAACACAATACTTTTCAGGTGATTGTAGAGTGTTTCCAACTCAAAGATCACCATCGCGATACCTGCTACAGGCACTGGAAAATACATCCAAAATCTGGACAACCACGGCATACTAACGTAGGTTCCCTTTGCTCCAAGACCTGCCGCATACTTCCAGCCTACAACGATCATCACAACTGCCAGGATCAAAACGCTGATATCTGCTAAAATATCCAAAAAGCGGATCAGACCATCTGGCAGATAACGGTCAAGCGCCGTCATGCGGATATGTGCCCCCCGTCGTATCGCGAGCGCTGCCGACAAAACAGCCATGTATGCCATACAGGTCAGCACAACTTCCTCACTCCATGCAGGATCCGGAATAAACGAAACATATCTGCCGATAACACTCATTGTTGTGATCAAAATATCGGCGATCAGCAACAGTTTACATACAAACAGTACGATTTTATATGTTATGTCAAAAATAGGCTTTATTTTATCTACCTGTTCAAAAAAAGCTGACATAGAACCCCTCCTTTCACAATAGGAACTTACCATAAGAGCGCAAAGGATGATCCAATGCGCTCTTTTACGGTATTCGACTTTTTATTTTGCTAAGTCAAGGATCTGCTGATATAAATCTTCCTGACCCTTTGTATTGTCTGCAATAACATCTTTTACAGCTTCCTGCCAAGGAGTAACGTCATCTACTTCCACAACGTTTACGCCGTCTGCCTTCAACTGTTCCAAAACTTCATTTTCTGCTTCCTCAGAAATCTGTCTGTTAAACTGTGATGCATACTCGCCTGCCTCAACAATAATGTTCTGCTGCTCCTCTGTGAGTGAATCCCATGCATCATCTGTGATGATTACCTGAATTGCGCCCAATGTGTGACCATCCAAAATCAAGTTTCCGGCAACCTCATTGAATGCGTTTGACTTGTAGTTCGCGATCGGCTGCTCTGCACCGTCTACAACACCTGTCTGCAATGCAGAATACAACTCATTAAATGATACTACTGTAGGGTTTGCACCTAATGACTCAACCAGACCGTTCATAACAGGGTCATTGGAAACACGAAGCTTCATGCCTGCCAAATCGTCCATTCCTGCGATTTCTTTTGTTGTAAAGAAATGACGGAAACCTTCCTCACCGTAGAACAATCCTCTTACACCACTGCCGTTATCATGCGGCTCAAGCAAGAACTCTTCTGCCAGATCCGATGTTGCGAATGACCAGAAATGCTCACGGCTTACAAATGTGTACGGAAGGGAAAGCAACATTGACTTCTCTCCGCCGTAGCTTGTCAGCGCGAATGCAGAGATACGTGACATCTGAATCGTACCGCCGCCACCTAACATGGTATCCAAAACGTCGTTCTCAGAACCAAGCACACCGCTTGCCTGAATATCAATCTTCATTGTGCCGCCGGAAAGTTCCGCAACCTTGTCAGCAAATGCTGTCGCTGTCTGTCCTACAATGGTATCAAGCGGGTTTACTTCCGCATATACCAATGTTACCTCAGGCTCTGCTGCCGGTGTTGTTGTGTCTGCCGGCGCTGCTGTTGTTTCGGCAGGCGTTGCTGCCGCTCCTGTGTCCGCTGCAGGTGTTCCTGTTCCCGAAGATGATGTATCGGGTGACTTCAGACCGCAGGCTGTTACAGATACGATCATGCTCATAGCAAGCACGATTGACAATATCTTCTTTTTCATAGTAAAAATTCCTCCTTTTCTTCGGGGTATTTCAAATACCCTCTTTATTTACATATTCATTATACATGTTTTTTTGCATAAAAAAAATCCTATATTTTTAATATTTTTGGTAAAATATTGACATGATGTTGATTTTTCTTCTATTTTTCTCCTATTTCTCCAACCGATACATAATCCAAGCCATAACTGTCATTCCCGCCGTTTCCGTACGCAGGATACGCCTGCCAAGCGTGACAGCTTTCATTCCAAGAGCGATTGCATCGTTAATTTCACTCTCCTCAAAACCACCTTCCGGACCTATAAAAATTGCAATGCGCTGTCCATTCCCTAAACTGTCTATAATTTTCCTCGTCCCCTCCATTCCCGATGAACCGTCCAAAATATTCTCCATTTCGT
>CAYQRG010000248.1:0-2588 GCA_964419645.1 uncultured Eubacterium sp. | reverse complement strand
AGCAAAAAAGCTTCGTCTGCTGAATATGCTGCAGTTCCACATTCTGAAATGACAGCAACCGCCTGTAGTGTATCTTCAACAAGTGGAAATGAAGGACCAATAAATTTTGCAATTGATGGTAATGATAATACGTATTGGCATACGAATTGGAGTAATGATACAGCAATTACAGCAGATCATTATCATTGGTTTAAAATAGAATTAGAAAATGCAAAAACGATTTCCAAATTAACCTATCTTCCAAGACAAAATTCTGAAAGCGGAAGGATTTTAGAATACAGTATTGATGTGGAAGAAGAAAATTCAGATGGTACGACTACAACAAAAACAGTTGTTCCAAACGGTACATGGGAAGATACCCCGAATCGAAAAACTGCAGAATTTAGTCCGGTAAAAGCGAAAAGCATAACACTGAAAATCCTTGCTTCTAAAACAGATAACGTAGGTGCCCATGCAACAATTGCAGAGTTGAATTTATATGAACCATTTGATGCGAAATCTAATCTGCAGGAAGCGTTGACAAATTGTGAGGATGATACGTATCAGAGAAATAATTACACGGATCAAAGCTGGTATGTATTCCAGAAAGCAAAGGAAAAAGCAGAAGCGATTTTGAAAAATGAAAATAGTACGGAAGAAGATTATATTTCTGCATGTGATAATTTGCAGCAGGCAGTCAATAATCTGACAAGCTTGAGCTTCATGGATAAAGCAGCGAAAGACCGCTATAATCTTGCATCTTCAATTGTAGAAGCGGAAGAACAGCTAAAAGCATTAGAAGGTACATCTGCAGAAGCTGCGCTGCTGGCAGCGATTCAGGCAGCAAAAACCGCGTTGGAACAGGGTGGCTCATCCGCTGATGTATCTGAGCAGTTATCTAATCTTCAGAATGCAAGTAATGTAGATAAAATTCTAGATGAAACAAAAGGTACTCTTACAAAGGCAATTTCAGATGCAAAGAAGAAACTTTCTGATACGACAGGATATACTACAACTTCTGTAAGTAATTTGCGGAATGCTGTAACTGCAGCAGAAGGGCTGCTTACAAAATCAGGCGTATCTGTAAAGGAATTAGAAGATGCAATAAATAATCTCAACAACATATCTCTTGTAAAAGAGACACCAAAAACAGATGATGAACCGAAAAATAACGGGCTGAAAGATAACGATACCTTTGAAGCAAACGGAATGAAATACCAGGTCGTAAGCGCATCTGCACTGACAGTTAAGCTTGTCAAAGGAACAGATACGGCAAAATTGACAATTGACACCGTAGCGTATGACAAAAAAACCTATACAATTGTAGAAATTGGCGATAAGGCATTTAACGGCTGCAAGAATAAGTTGAAAAAGGTTACGATCGGAGCAAATGTTGCTACAATCGGCAAGAATGCTTTCAAAGGCTGCAAGAAGCTGGCGAATGTTATAATCAAGAACAATTCAAAATTGACGAAAGTCGGCAATGGCGCCTTCAAAAAGACTTCATCTAAAATTAAGGTTAAGCTGCCGAAGAACTTAAAGAAGAATAACAAAATTAAGAAACAACTGAAAAAAGCAGGCATCAAGAAAGGTTTGTAGAAAAATTGGTTGTTGCATTTTTGCCTTCCCTGTGTTACTATGCAATAAGTGGTTTTAAACATTGAGAAATCAATACGAACAAATGCAGTGAAGGTGTTTTGTAAGTCATATCACACTTTTCAGAGAGAAGGAGTCGTCGGCTGGAAGCTTCTTTAAGTAAGGATTTGACCGAACTTTCCCACCGGAGCAGTATGGATGAAAAGTTTCAGTAGTCCATAACGTTTTGTGCACGTTACGCATAGAATGAGCGCTTAAGAATATATTTCTTAGGAATTTGGGTGGTATCACGGAGTTATTCGTCCCTGGAAACGGGATGAATAACTCCTTTTTTACGCGGAAGGCACAAGCCAAGCTGGGATGCTTGCATTCCAATTTGGCGCCGCCCGCGAACGTGAGAAACTCGCAAAGCGTGTTTCTCATCGTTTACTGCGATGTATCAGGAAGGGAGAATTATCATGAAGGAAAAATTGCAGAAGATCAAAGAAGAAGCAATCAACAGCATTGAACAGTCCGATGACCTGGCGAAGCTGAATGATGTCCGTGTTGCTGTTTTGGGCAAAAAAGGAGAACTGACCGCTGTCTTAAAAAGCATGAAAGATATCCTGCCAAAAGACAGACCGGCATTTGGACAACTGGTAAATGAAGTACGTTCTGAAATTGAGACGAAGTTAGAAGAAGCGAAAGCGGCTCTTGAGGCCAAAGAACTGGAACTTCGCCTGAAACATGAAGTAATTGACGTTACACTTCCGGCAAAGAAGAATAAGGTCGGACACGGACATCCGAACACGATTGCATTGGAAGAAGTAGAACGCATTTTTATCGGTATGGGATATGAAGTTGTAGAAGGTCCTGAAGTAGAATTGGATTATTATAATTTCGAGGCATTAAATATTCCGGCGAATCATCCGGCAAAAGATGAACAGGATACATTTTACATTAATGATGAAATTGTTTTGCGGACACAGACCTCTCCGGTTCAGGTGCGTGTCATGGAAAAAGGAAAGCTGCCG
>CAYQRG010000247.1:0-2616 GCA_964419645.1 uncultured Eubacterium sp. | reverse complement strand
CCGTGTGGATGGTCATTCGGGTTCATAACAGAACCGCGGACAGTCGGGCGGATACCCATGTGTCTTTTACGTCCTGCTTTACCAATGTTGATCAGATTGTGATCGCCATTGCCGATTACTCCAATGGTTGCTCTACAGTTAATCGGAACCATACGCATTTCTCCTGACGGAAGTCTTAAAGTTGCGTATTTGCCTTCTTTTGCCATTAACTGAGCTGAATTTCCTGCAGACCGTGCCAGCTGGCCGCCTTTTCCTGCATACAATTCAATGTTGTGTACCTGAGTACCT
The DNA here is from genome assembly GCA_964419645.1 of uncultured Eubacterium sp. Classification (GTDB taxonomy): domain Bacteria; phylum Bacillota; class Clostridia; order Lachnospirales; family Lachnospiraceae; genus Roseburia_B. The sequence goes on along the minus strand of CAYQRG010000247.1, from coordinate 2,328 downwards.
ACCGGGATATTCTCAAGAGGCAGGCAGTTTCCTACTCTTACTTCTGCTTCCGGTCCGTTCATAACCTTCATTCCATCAGTTAATCCTTCCGGAGCAAGAATATATGCTTTCTGGCCATCTGCATAGCAGATCAATGCGATGTTTGCTGTACGGTTCGGATCGTATTCAATTCCGATTACCGTAGCAGGAATACCGTCTTTTCTTCTTTTAAAATCAATAATTCTGTATTTTCTTCTATTTCCACCGCCATGATGTCTAACCGTAATCTTACCCTGGTTATTACGTCCGGCATTCTTCTTCAAAGAAACACACAAGGACTTCTCAGGAGTTTTCTTTGTAATCTCAGAAAAATCAGATCCGGTCATGTTTCTTCTGGAAGGTGTATATGGGTTATATGTCTTAATTCCCATTGCAATTCTCCTTTCTCTAATATGGCACGTCTTCATGCCACAAAGGTATACCCAGAGGGTATTTCAACGCTTTCTTAGATTCCGCTGAAAATTTCAATATCGGCACTGTCTTCGGTCAACTGAACAATTGCTTTCTTGGTAGCAGCCGTTCTTCCGACTGTCATTCCCCGTCTTTTCTTCTTGCCTTTGATGTTCATTGTGTTGACTTTCTGAACTTTTACTCCTTCAAACATTTTCTCAACAGCCTCTTTGATCATCGTCTTGTTTGCTTCCGGATGAACAAAGAATACATATTTCTTTTCAGCCATTGCGTTCATACTTTTCTCGGTTACAACCGGTTTGAGGATTACGTCATAATATTGTACGTTTGCCATTATGCATACACCTCCTCGATGTTTTCTACAGCAGCCTTTGTTACGATCACTGTATTGTATTTGAGAATGTCAAATACATTAATTGTATTGGTTAAAGCAGTTTTTACGGTTGGGATGTTGGCTGCGGATTTGATCACATTCTGATCATTCTCATTTAATACAACCAATGCTTTCTCAACGTTTAAGTTCTTCATAACTTCTACAAACTTCTTTGTTTTAATTTCATCCAGCTTTAATTCATCTAAGACGATGAATTTGTTCTCCTGTACTTTGGAAGTCAATACAGATTTTAAAGCTGCTCTTTTCTCTTTCTTATTCAATTTGAATGAATAATCTCTTGGCTTTGGTGCAAATACAACACCACCGCCGGTCCACTGCGGAGCTCTGATTGATCCCTGTCTTGCATGACCGGTTCCTTTCTGTCTCCATGGCTTTCTTCCACCGCCGCGGACTTCTGAACGTGTCCTTGCGCTCTGTGTTCCCTGACGGTTATTTGCAAGCTGTTGAACCACTGCCATATGCACCAGATGCTCGTTTACTTTGGCACCGAAAATAGCATCGCTCAATTCCATGGTTCCAACTTCTTTGCCTTCCATATTTAAAACAGATACTGTTGCCATCTGTGTATTCCTCCTTTCCTGTAAGCGCTATTACTTAGCTGCTTTCACTGATTCCCTAATTGTTACTAATGACTTCTTCGGGCCCGGTATTGCGCCTTTGATCAACAGAAGATTATTCTCTGCGTCTACACGGACAATTTCAAGATTCTGGATCGTCGCTTTCACATGTCCCATGTGTCCGGGCATTCCTTTTCCTTTAAACACACGGCTTGGTGAAGAGCAGGCACCGTTGGAACCCTGATGACGATGGAATTTAGAACCATGTGTCATCGGTCCTCTGTGCTGACCATGTCTCTTAATCGCACCCTGGAATCCTTTTCCCTTTGTGATTGCAGTAGCGTCAATTTTGTCGCCTGCAGCAAAGATATCAGCTTTGATCTCGTCTGCAAGTTTGTAATCCTGCACGTTCTCAAGCTTAAACTCTCTGACATATCTCTTTCCGGAAACGCCGGCTTTATCAAAATGGCCTTTCTCAGCCTTGTTAACGCCGTGTCTGTTTCTGATTTCTTTCTTACCGTTTGCATCTTTGCTAACGATTTTGTCTTTCTTGTCAACGAATCCAACCTGTACTGCTTCATAACCGTCATTCTCTACTGTCTTAACCTGAGTTACGACACACGGTCCAGCCTGTACTACCGTAACGGGTACTAAAACGCCGTCTTCGTTGAAGATCTGAGTCATTCCGACTTTTGTGCCTAAAATAGCTTTCTTCATTCCTTTACCTCCTGTTTTCCTACAGCGGAACGCATAACTGCGTTCATCCTAGAACAGTCAATATATGTGGATGCTAAGCATAACTTCTATATTAAACCTTCGAGGATTCATTCTTTTTTAATAATTTGTGTTGCTGATCATTTTTGTGACGAATCCGTTTTAAATCACTTATTCTTCATCTTGATATCAATATATACACCTGCAGGCATC
>CAYQRG010000246.1:0-2627 GCA_964419645.1 uncultured Eubacterium sp. | reverse complement strand
CCGGAATGGATCAAACCAGTGGAAGAAAAAGCGGAAGATACTTCCGAAGAGACTGCAGAAAACGCAGAAGAAGTTGTTTCTGAGGACGCTGACATCGATACCGCAGAAGAAAAAGATGATCGCAGTGTAATCTACTACGTTACTGACTTAAACCAGCAGGGACAGTATATCCGGATGTTTAAAGAACAGGATATGAATGCAGTGATCCTAGACCACAACATTGATACTTCTTTCATCTCCCAGTTAGAGAGACGGAATGAGAAATATAAATTCATGCGGATCGATGCAGATTTGACAGAATCATTAAAAGAAGAAGGCTCCGAAGAGGAATTAAAAGAAGCTGCAGACAGCCTCTCCGAAATGTTCCATAAGGCTTTGAATAATGATAAATTGACTGTTAAGGTAGAGAAATTAAAAGACACTGATATTTCTTCTGTGATCACGCTTTCGGAAGAAGGACGGCGTATGCAGGATATGATGAAGATGTACTCTATGGGCGGCATGGGTATGGATGCTTCTATGTTTGCTTCAGACCAGACACTTACCTTAAATGCAAACCATGAGCTGGTAAAATATCTTCTCAACAATAAAGAATCGGAATATGTGACGGATTTCTGTGAGCAGTTGTATGATTTGGCGCTGCTGAGCAATCAGCCACTGTCTCCGGAGGCGATGACGAAATTCGTTACCAGAAGCAATAAGATTATGATGCTGCTGACAAAATAAGGATTTTACCTGATAATTCATGGATTTTGCAGCTTAGTTATGATATACTGAAAAGGTAACAATACAAGCCGCAATAAAGAAAGCAGGTGATTGTATGACTGGTAAAGAAGTTGTGAATCTTATTCGCAAGCTAAGAGAAAAAGGTATGAGCAGTGATGAAATTTTAGCTATCATTGAATATATTGAAACTCATGATCCAAAAGAACAAGAGTAATGAACTATAATCTGGAAATTTTAAAATGGAGCTATCACACTAATGTGATATGCTCCATTTTATCTCTGCAACTCACTCTTCTTTAATATAACCAGCATCCACCAACAGCTTATACAATGTAGGCTTCAAATGAAATTTCTCCATCAATTCCTTAACCTCACGATAATGGGATTTCCCCCGATCATATTTACGCATTACGTCAATCCGTGCCGGTTCCGTTTTTCTGTGAATGGCCCGTATTAACAGATTTTTGGGTGTATTTTCTATATCCACAAACTCCATCAATTGGGTTTTATATCCGCAGCACTCCAGCAGATTTGCGCGGATGGCGTCTGTAAAAAGAGCCATGGTTCTCTCTTTTACAATTCCATATCTTCCAATAATCTCCAATTCCTGCGGCAAAAACTGTTGATTCAGTTCATGCTGGCAACAGGGAACAGAAAAAATCATTTTAGCTCCCCACCGAATCGCATGAAACAATGCATGATCGGTTGCCGTATCGCATGCATGAAGTGTGATTACCATATCTGCCGGAACGGAATCCGTATAACAGCCAATATCCCCTACTTGAAATACAAGATTTTCATACCCATATTTTTTTGCTGTATCATTGCACTTTGCAATCACTTCTTCTTTTAAGTCGAGCCCTATCATATTCACATTCATATGCTTGATTTCATGAAAATAATAATATAGAACAAAAGTCAAATAAGATTTTCCGCATCCAAAATCCACAATCTTCAATGGTTTATTAGAATCATAAGAATAATTACGAATGGCATCATCTATCATCTCTAAAAAACGATTGATCTGCTTGTACTTATCCTGCATATGAGAAATAATCTTCCCCTGCTCTGTGATCACTCCCATATCCAAAAGAGGCGGTATGATTTCTCCCTCCGGCAGCAAATACTGCTTTTTTCGATTATGCCCTGTCTGTTTCTTCGGAACGTCTTCTGATTTTATTTGCTTTCGCTTAAATAATAGTTTTCCTTTTTTTGTAACGGAAGCCTGATATTCCCATTTGTCTGACCAGGCGTTTAACCGGAAAAAATCAACGCCGAAAATTTTTTTGCAAAAAAGGATTGCTTCCTCTGTGGTGTAATTAAAATGAAATACCTGTTTTTCCGTATAACATTCCGCCTGATAATATTGCTCTTTTCTGACAAGCACAATCTTATTATATTTATTCTCTGCATTTTTTCCCGCTTTGCTTAAAATAATGCGATATGCAGAATCAGCAAATATTTCATCTATCTTTTCAGTAATTTCCACTTCCAAGCGTTTCTCTTCCTTCCTTCACGATTTCAAACTGATCCTCTAACAACTCCCAGTTTGCCCGAAACAGCTGCATGATCTGCCAATATCCTGCTCCATTTAAATCATACTCTTTGATCAGATCAAACTTGGCCTGCATGCTCCTTACATCTTCAAACCATACCTCATGGCGAATTCCCGCCTCCTCATAATAAAAATAAGGAGACTGCGCCCGTTCATCAAATAAAATCTCCGCCCCGTAGGCTGCCGCAATCTGCACTGCCTCCACATTCCCAATGGTTTTTGCCTTTGTAACACCCTTTTCAAAGGGAAGCGGCCAGTCGTAGCCATAATTGGGAATCCCCAGACGGATCTTATCTCTGGGAATCTCTGTCACTGCATAATCCAGAACTTTTCTCACCTGGAAAAT
>CAYQRG010000245.1:0-2628 GCA_964419645.1 uncultured Eubacterium sp. | reverse complement strand
ACCAGCGCTAAAAGCTGTTCCGTATCCAAAAGATCACAGACCACAGGATGAAAGTTTTTCTCTTCTATCTGGGTTTTGAAATTTCTTCCGATTCCAAATACTTCATAGCCAAGACGACAGAGTGTTTTACTGATTTCAAATCCAATGCCGGAGGATGCTCCGGTTACAATCGCTGCTTTAGACATGATTTACCTCATCTTTCTGTCATTTTTCTTTCCATAAAAATATGTTTTCCATTGGCACGTTCTTTTTTAACTGCTCTGTCAGAAACTGTTCCATTTCTTCTGCCAGTGCTTTTGGATATTGATAGACTCCGTCTATATTTTGATAGGGAAACTGTACCACTGCGGAATAAGGCTCATTTTTTCTCATTTTTTTCAGATAATCCTGGGAAACTCGGAATGTTCCTACGCTGACATCCAAAAGCTTTTCCGCGTCAATTTCCGCAAAAACGCTGTCCAGCATGGATTCATAATGCTTTTTCCAGTCCGGACAATAAATCATCGGATCAAAACAAAGCCGGATTATAAAACCGTCTTCTGCTGCCTTTTTGGCACAGGCAATGCGCTCGTTCAGGGACGGGGTGCCGTGCTCATATACGTCTATCACTGCCTGGGGAGACAGGGTAAATGCATAAATTATCTGGGGAGAAGGCTCTAAATGCTCAAAAGGCAGATTGGCGCATTTTGTGCGGATTTCAATTTTTAAATCCTTCTGGTCTTTTGCAAATCCTGCCCATTCCTGCATATATCCGGTTACAGATGCAAGGGCTCCTAAATCCGTATCGTAGGATACGCACAAATATACCGGATGCTTTTTTAACAGTGTTTTTACCTCGTCAAAAATGTCTTCCAGATTGACAAATATCACAAGATTTCCGGAAGGGTACATGCCTTTTAAATAACAGTATTCGCAGTCGTAAATGCAATTCATGATGCAGGAAGTATAATAAAAATGCTCACTGCCAAAGCTCTGACAGACCGGCGCGCCGGGATAGACAAGCGTTCCCGTTTTTACTGCAAGAATCAGATTTTGTGACTTGTGCTGCAGTGTGTATTTTTGACCTCTGCGGCAGAAGACATCTTTGTAGTGATCGATTTCTATGATTTTGGCATCTTTAAAATGAGACAAAATCTGGTTTGTCCTTGGGTATTCCATTGCTGCTTTTTCGATATAAATATGGGAACAGAAAGAATTATAATAATCTTTTTTGAAGTTCTTCAAGACGAAGTTTCCCCTCTCTTTTATCCTTGCATGGAAGTTTTTGCTCGTTGTACATTTCATTTATTATGGTCTGATAATCAATTCCGGATAGAATACAGTAACGGATGTGCTGCCGGACGGATGCTGCCATGACATGGGAACAGTGCAGATCCTTGCACAAGGTGTCTGTGATGATGCCGGCGTATGTTGTGTTGGTTTTGTTGTCCGATTGTTGATACCTTAAGAGACCGCTCCGAAGGAGCGTGTCATATTGGGATGCCCGGAGGGTATACTTTGTTTGATTCATACTGTCAGACGATAATTCGCCGGTTTTGGACGTTTCGGGATTTTCGTTGGAGAATGCCCAGACAGTTTCCTGCATCTTGCGAATTTTATTTAATTGATCACAAAATTCTATCATGCGATCCATATGAGCAGCAATCTGACACTGTACCTGATTAGGTGTGACATTTTCAAAATCTCCGCAATCAGATATGGTTTTCAGAAAAAACATCTGGTGCGGTCCAAAAAAATAACTGCCGGATTGGTAAATGGCAGAGGCTTCCATATCGTAAAGGCATGTTTCTTTGGATTTTTCCAAATCATCTTTTTGAAAAGGCTTTGCGCCTGTTATTACCCGTGCTTCACAAAAAGGATGTTGGTATAGTATATCGGGATAAAAAGTTTTGCCTGTTGTCTGCTCCGTAATTTTGTTACACAGGAACAGATCTTTCTTTTTTGATGTTCCTGCGCAGATTCCGATGTTTACCAGAAAATCATAATCTTCCGGCGGATATTTTGTGCAAACCGAACTGACTGCTGCAGCCGCTGCAATCATGCCAGTTCCGGTGATGACCAGACGCATGTGATTGGATTCGTTGGAAAATACCTGAAAATGTGTCTGCGTGGTTTCTTTTTTTAACTGATACTGTTGTATCAGCGGATGCGCTTCGCAATACATTGCGGTAAACAGATAAATCATGGATGGAATCCTGCTTTCTTTTTATGTCAAATGCAATTTTTTATCAGGTAATCTAAAAGAGCCGTGCAGCCTTCCATGACATCTGCATACGTTTCATCGAAATTGCCGGTGTACCAGGGATCTGCAATATCCCGGCCGGAGCCTGCAAAAGAGAGAAGTTTGTAGATTTTTCCTTTTGGATCGCCATTTGTGATTCTTGTCATATTGCGGATGTTTTCTTTGTCCATGCCGATGAGATAATCGTACTTGTCGTAATCGGCTTTTGTCATTCGGACTGCCCGATGGGGGATTAGAGGGATGTTTTCTTGTTTTAGTTTCCGCGCTGTGCCGTAGTGGGGTGGGTTGCCGATTTCGTCGTTGTGAGTGGCGGCGGATTGGATTTGGATTTGGGGTGATAAGTTTTTCTGGTTGACGAGGTGTGTCATGACGCTCTCGCACATGGT
>CAYQRG010000244.1:1765-2693 GCA_964419645.1 uncultured Eubacterium sp. | reverse complement strand
TGCCTCCAATGACGGTAACGCCCCTTGGAGCTCTTTCTGTTTCCATTAAATATTTGTTGGTGGACATCCAGTTCTGCTGCACGGACATTCCCGTAGAATCCAGATATTCGACGGTATATTCTTTTGTCCTAAGAATTTCTTGAAAGGTTTCGTTCTGCACTGCAGCTTGAAAGATCAGATAAAGATCATATACCGTTGTATAGTGATTCACATCCTGCAACCCGTGAGGATTGATAAAATGAGAATCTACGGCACCTAATGCCCTTGCTTCCTGATTCATCAGCTCCGCAAAAGTATCCACGTCACCGGAAATCCCCTCTGCAATGACAACGGCTGCATCATTGCCGCTCTGCATCAAAAGCCCATACAAAAGCTGGCGCAATGACAGATAATCGCCTTCTTTCAAATGGCAGACAGACGAATCTGCCGCCTGATCTGCAGCATTTGCGCTAACCTGATATACGGTATCCAGATCACCATATTTTAAGGCTACATAAGCCGTTAATATTTTCGTCGTACTGGCAGGATACATTTTGCCATAGATATTCTGTGCATAGGTTACTTCTTTTGTATTTAGATTAAATACGCCTGCAGCTCCTGCTACTTGGGAATCGGTCTTGTCCGTTCCCAAATCTATGCCGTCGGACACACAAAAATCTGCTCCAAAAAAGTCTGCTGTATTCTGCAGAGAAGTATCTTCAGCAGATATAATCTCATATTCTTTGGAGGTTTCATAAATATCATATGTATTTGTATAAGAAATCTCAGAAGATGATTGTCCGCATCCATAACAAAGGCAAAGAAATGGCAGTAACAGCAGTCCCGTTGTTTTCTTATTTATACATTTCACGCCACTCTAAATCTCCTCTGTCTAAAGCTCTGATTAAAAGTTCCGCGGTTGCCAGATTGGTTGCCAGGGGGATGTTAT
>CAYQRG010000244.1:0-1755 GCA_964419645.1 uncultured Eubacterium sp. | reverse complement strand
ACTATCAACATCCGGCTCATGGGATTTTGGCGACAATGGCTCCCGTAAAAATATGACCAGGTCAATTTCATTTTGTTCAATCTGCGCGCCTAGCTGCTGGGAACCTCCCAAATGCCCCGCAAGATATTTGTGGATCGAAAGATTTGTTACTTCTTCAATCAAACGACCGGTTGTTCCTGTTGCATATAACTCGTTTTTACATAATATGCCCCGGTAAGCAATGCAAAAATTCTGCATCAATTTTTTCTTAGAATCGTGTGCTATCAAACCAATATTCATTATGTGTCCCCCATTCCGTATTTGTTGGGTTGTAAGCCTACATTCAGGACAAATCCAATGCCCATAAATAAAGTAACTAAAGATGTCAGTCCATAACTGACAAATGGAAGTGTCAGTCCGGTATTTGGCATAAGACCTGTGGCAACGCATATATTGATAAATCCCTGAAATCCAATTAAAGCAGCCATACCGCAGCAAATTAATCTTCCAGAAATATCCTTTGCTTTTCTTGCCATAAATATACATTCCAAAACAATTAAAAATAATAATACAATTACAACAACAGCCCCGATGAATCCCAGCTCTTCTCCGACAATGGCAAAGATAAAATCTGTCTGGGGTTCTGAAATAAAGTTACCGTTCTTAACGGAAGTGATCTGACTGTTATTCAATCCTTTTCCCCATAGCTGTCCGGAACCAATCGCCATTTTGGAATTTAGCTGCTGGTATGCAGCATCGGCATATTTTTCCGGCTGCAGCCATGCCATAATACGCTTATATTGATAACCGTCTAAAATTTTCTGGTCCGGCTTTAAAATAAGGCTGATAAATATAATGACTGCCGGTATGCTGACGGCAAGAACTCCGAATACTATTTTATAACTTAGCCCGGCAATAAACAAGAGCGTGACGAAGATTAAGGCCGTTACGATCGTTGTGGACAAATCCGGCTGTTTCTTGATCAGAACCAGCGGAATGCCAGCCAGTATAAAAGAGAGTCCCAATATTTTTACGGTATTTAAGCCTTCCTGATGTTTCATAAAAAAATATGCAAAAAACAGGATAATAATGATTTTGGAAAGCTCAGAAGGCTGAAAACGGATCCCCGCAATTTCAATCCATCTGGTGGAACCATTGGTATTATCTCCCATCATTTTTACCAGGACCAACAATCCGATATTGCCAAAATAAAACAACCAGCTAAAACGCAAAATAAAGGAATAATCCATAACAGAAACAGACACCATGGCGATAATGCCCAGAAATAGCCCCAGCATCTGCTTATTCTGCACAGACGCCCGCGCACTTCCGATCACAAAAATTCCAATCACGGTAAGAGCGACCACATAAAGAACCAGTCTGAAATTGTAATTTCTAAGCTTATATTGTTTCAGCATAAATAATCTGTCAAATCCTTTCATTGTCTATGTGCGTCAGTTGTGCACATAAAGGGATACCCGAAGGTATTCCGTAACGATTTAGCTGTTGGCTTTATAGTTACGAATGATGCATTTCCTTAATGGGGATATTGGCATACAGCGCAGGAACTTTTCCATTGTCTGTTTCCGATTCTGTCTGTGTAATCTGAATATCCAATCCCTGTACATCGATCTCCATATATTTGGATATTACATGAATAATATCGTTTTTTATTAACTCCATAACTTCCGGCGAGCAATTTGCGCGGTCAGACACCAAAACCAGCCGCAAACGGTCTTTTGCAATACTGCCGGAGTTCTTTTTCCTAAAAAAGTC
>CAYQRG010000243.1:0-2696 GCA_964419645.1 uncultured Eubacterium sp. | reverse complement strand
GGCCAGGCTCCTGACCTCGTTCTGGAAGGACCGGAACGTCTTGTTGCAAACTGGGGAGCAAAAGGTTTAATGGTTGACCTTGCTGATCTGTGGACAGATGAAGCAAAAGAAGCTATTTATGATTCCGTTGAGAGCGCATGTCAGGATTCAAACGGTGTATTCTATGAATACCCACTGTGTATGACAGCTCATACAATGGCAATCAACAGAGATATGTTTGAAGCAGCAGATGCTCTTCAGTATCTTGATGAAGAAACACGTACATGGACAACTGAGAACTTCCAGAAGGCAGTACAGGCAGTTTATGATTCCGGACAGACATCTGTTGGAGCAGTATACTGCAGCGGCCAGGGCGGTGACCAGGGAACACGTGCTTTAGTAAACAACTTATACGGTGGCACATTTACGAATCCGGAGCATACAGCATATACAGCTGACAGCGATGAAAACGTAAAAGCTTTAGAGCTGTTAAACAGCATGGACGGTATCAATTTTGATGCATCTATCGCTGGTGGCGACGAGATTAACTTATTCTGCAACGGCACACTTGGAATGGCATTCTGCTGGAATGTAGCTCAGGAGAAGAACAACCTGGAAAACATCAGCTTTGACGTTCTTCCAATGGCATTTCCGACAGAGAGCGGAGATCCACAGCTCTGTGGTGGTATCTGGGGATTCGGTATCTTTGATAACGGCGATGCAGCTAAAATTGATGCAGCAAAAACTTTCATCGATTTCATGGCAAACGATGAGACAATGGCAACAGAAAGCGTAAAAGCTTCTAGCTACTGGCCGGTAAAAGATCTTGGCAACATCTACTCTGATGATGAGTTAATGACTGAGTATTCCGTATTCATCCCATTCATGGGTGACTACTATCAGGTTGTAGGCGGATGGGCAGAAGCTCGTACAGGCTGGTGGAATATGCTTCAGCAGATCGGCAGCGGCACAGACGTTAAGACAGCAGTTGATGAATTTGTTGCAACAGCAAACGCAGCAGCTGCAGCAGCAGAATAATCGAATAATAAAATAGTTTATTCTTAAAAACAAAAGCCCCTTCCCATGCAGGATATTTGTGGGAAGGGGTTTGTAATAAAGACAATTCTATATCATCATTGACAAAATTATCTGGGAGGAGGGATTTTTTTGGAGAAGAAAAGTCCTATGAGCAAAGCATTGGTACGTCGGGAAACGTTTGCCGGATATGCCTTTATGCTTCCAAGCCTGATTTTCTTTGTAGGGTTTGTTATTTATCCTATGGTGCTTTGTATTTTTACAAGCTTCTTTGATTCTACGATGAATCGCGCAGATGTTTTTATCGGTATTTCCAATTACAAAGAATTATTCCAGGACAGTATTTTTATGGGTGCATTGAAAAATACGGTTATCATTGTAATTGTTTCTGTACCGATTACCTGTATTTTTTCACTGTGGGTAAGTTCTGTTATTTATAATTTGACCGGCCCGATTTGCTCTGCATTTCGTGTTATCTTTTATCTGCCGGTAGTTACAGGTTCCGTTGCTGTTACAGTAGTATGGAAATGGATGTTCAATAATTACTATGGTATTTTTAATTATCTGGGCAATGCGACGGGGCTATTGGATCGGAATATAAACTGGCTGGGAGATGAAAAGTACGCGCTTGGTTGTATTATTATCATTCTGCTGACAACATCTGTAGGACAGCCAATTGTATTATATGTTTCAGCATTGAATAATGTGGATCAGTCATTGGTAGAAGCTGCAGAAGTAGACGGAGCTACGAAATTCCAGTGTTTCTGGAAAATCAAATGGCCGCAGATCATGCCTACTACACTGTATATTCTGGTTATTACCACAATCAACAGTTTCCAGTGTTTTGCGTTGATTCAGCTTTTGACCAGCGGTGGACCGAACCACAGTACAGATACGATTATGTATTACATATACTATAATGCATTTAAACTGTATCGCTATGGTTATGGAAATGCAATGGGCGTTATTTTGGCTATTATCATTGCAGTTCTTTCCGCAGCACAGTTTAAAATGGCAAAATCAGAATAAGGAGGGAAGCGTATATGAAAACATCAAAATTTAACCGTGATAAATGTTATAAAATATTTTCAGTTGTAGTGATTACGATTTTCGCGATTGCTTTCTTCTTCCCGCTTTATTGGATTATTACAGGGTCTTTTAAAACATCGGCTGCGATTAATTCTACAACGCCTCAGTGGTGGCCGCACGAATGGGTTATGGACAATTATTCAAAATTGTTCAGTAAACAGCAGGCTCCGCTCTTTCAGTTCCAGATTCCGTTTACGGGAATTGTATTTACATGTCAGTGGTATCTATGATCTTAACCTGTATCACTGCAGCAATGGCAGGATATGCGCTGGCAAAGAAACGCTTTGTGGGACGAAATCTTGTATTTACTTTAATCGTATGTGCTATGGCTCTTCCGAAGCAGGTTATTTTAATTCCTTTGCTTCGTGAAATGTCATCCTTAAGTTTGTATAACACAATATGGGCTGTTATTTTCCCGATTGTAGGTTGGCCATTTGGTGTATTCCTGATGAAACAGTTTTCGGAAGGAATTCCGGGAGAGATGATGGAAGCAGCTAAGATTGACGGAGCCAGTGAGTGGAAAACCTTTACGACAATTGTACTGCCGATGATTAAACCGGGAATCGGAGCATTGGCAATCTTTACATTTATCA
>CAYQRG010000242.1:0-2715 GCA_964419645.1 uncultured Eubacterium sp. | reverse complement strand
CACACAATCGGATGTGTGGAAACAGATCAGATTGTGTGAATTCTGCTGTCCAGGGATACGGATCTGTTGTCACCCAATACAAACACCATCCCCTCCGGCACTTCATAAGGAAATTCTATTTCACATTTCCCCAGATTCTTCTCTGCCACATAGGGTTCTTCCTGTATTTTGCCATTGACAGATACATTTCCGTCTTTGTCTATATCAATCTGATCTCCCGCGCTGCCAATCACACGTTTCAAAAGTATTCTTCCACCGTAATAAAAACCGATGACATCTCCCTTTTCTATGTCTTTGGTCTGGTGAATCGCTATGGTATCGCCGGCCGCCAGTCCAGGTTCCATGCTGTTTCCGTCAATTTGTACCAACAAAAACAGCCTTGTTGCCACCAAAGCTGTAATTGCTGCTGCCACAAGCAACACTGTCATCACGTTCCACAGTGCTTTACGAAAGCTGTTTCTTGCTTTTTCCCTGGCAAGCTCTTCTCTCAAAAATTCCTTAGTTGGAATCTCAAGAGTCTGTTCATCCGGATGTTCCTGATCCGAATTCTTCTTATCCATAAATATCACCTGAAGCTGCATTTCCGTATTCTTCTCCCGGCTGTTCCATAACTACTGCGTCTTGCTCTAGGCCTGCCTCCGGCTGTCCGCTTCGGAATCCATTTTGCTTTTTATAAATACTTATGATTCTTCCTGTTTCAAAAGGAATCTGTTTTGCATTGCACTTTCTTTCATTTGTCATATATGTTGTCACAGATCTCTGAACCTCCTCAAACATATTCCTAAAATGATAGAAAGCTTCTTCCATAGCACTAACCCGATCTTCTCTGGTCTCTCTTTCCTCCTTTAATGCTTCCAGTTCCTGTTTAAGCTCTGCAATTTTCGCATCCTTTTGATTCAACCGTTCGTCTTTTACATCCAGTTTCTTCTTTAGGCGCTCATAACTCTCTAGAATAGCGTCCATTCTCTCCTGCAGCTCAGTAGCTTCCTTCCGGAGTCTCTCCGTTTCATTCTCAAACTTTTCAGTTTCCTCACACTGCGTCAACAGCATTTGTAAAAGGTCTTCTCGTTTTAATCTTCGCCATTCTTTTTTTACCATATTAATTTCCTCTTTGCTTCTCTTCGTACACCCCGGCTCTCTTTCTCTCTATGATTCAGGATGCAGTCGGTCATTTTCATCAGTTCTTCGCTGATTCTGTATGTATATTATCACGCCGATGCTATCCCAATCACTATCCTTTTTAAAAAAATGTGATAATTTTATTTATTTCCAATAAGATTTTTAATATGATACTGCACGCCGATCCGCTGCCTGCCAGTCGCAAAATTACGATTAATGCATTTCTGCAGTTTTTCACATTCGCCCTTTGTCATATCGAGCAAAAGTACTAAAAACTGGCCTTTTCCATACCGACAGATCGCATCTCCCTGTCTGACGGAAGATTTAATGGCCTCATCCAGCCTCGCACCCAGCTCTTCAAACCGTTCGCCTTCTTTTACAAAATTTCCTTTGCTGTCCACCAACGTGCACATCATCAGATATCCATCTACTTTCCGCTTTTTGGCCATCCGGACCGCAAGGCGGTAAATACCGCAAAATGTCGGATAAGTACACTGATACCCACCGGAAACATCTTCTTTCTCCTCTGACAGCACCTGGTACACATGTTCAAAAACTTCATGGGTATGTAGAATCTGGTTGCCCAGTTTCTCGATCATATCCATCATTGCTGCAGAAGGATATATGCCTTGCTTATTCAAATAATAATCTACGGTATCCACATAAAACTTACTGCCTTCAGCGCCCCTGCCGCTTTCCACCAATGCTTCCATAGTCAGGCTTTCCCAGTTGGAATACGGTTCTGTCTCAGAGGCATATCTGCCTAATTTCTCCAAAGAGATCCAGGCTTCTTTTTTCCTCAGGATCATAGCCGCCTGTTTGACACATGCATCAAACTGTTTCTGATACCGTCTTGCCTCTGCGCTTGCCCACAGGACTGCCGTATGCAGGGGAAGAAATTCTCCCCGATATGTATAACAGGCCTCCAGATACAGTTTCAGCCTTTTATCTTCATCCTCACACTCCTCTGCGCTCCTGCAGAGTTCATCAAACAGCGCCGCATCCTCACTCACCGGTATCTGCGGTGTCCAGTAATACGTGCCATTTTCAAATATGATGTAATTCAAGTCCGGAAGTCCCGCACTTTTCCCCATATTCTTCAACTTCTGTTTGGCTTTGTAGACAATCGTCTGCAGTGCCTGATGCCGGTTTTCCACATCCCGGTCGCCTAACAGTAAATCTTCCAGATAGTCCCTGCTTACACCATTTGATACATTATGCAGTAAAACCTGCATCAAATTTGTAAAATGAGTATCCCTCATCTTTTCCCCCGTCAACGGGTGTCCATTATAACGTATTTGATGGTTCCCAAACATTTGGACATACAGTACATTTGACTTTTCCATTTCACCCCTCCTCATCTCTCAACCCTTTGTCAGTTACCTTTCAAATACTTAAAAAATAGTCCGTTTCTCCATGATACTATAACCATATTCTACCTTTCCGCATATAATGAAGTCAATATTTTCAATAAAAAAAAGAAAATAGCCGGAAACCGTTGATCTTCCAAATATATCACGTATTTCCGGCTATCTTGCCTAAGTGGACCAGACGGGAATCGAACCCGTGTCCAAAAACCAATCCCCTGTCCTTCTA
>CAYQRG010000241.1:0-2732 GCA_964419645.1 uncultured Eubacterium sp. | reverse complement strand
GCAATACTGCCGCATTCTATAAAAAACTGCTGCCGCAGCGCATTCTTTTTCACTCCCATCGAAGTAAGTATCCCGATTTCATGTTTCCGGCTGCGCATCCATATGGTCAACACCAGATATAAGATTACAAGCACTCCAACCGCAGGAATCAAAGCCAGCAGATTGGATATCTTCATCATTGAACGCAGCGGCGCTGCCGCTGTCTGGTAATCCTTGTCATATACCCCAAATGTGTAATGCTCCTCCCAATCAATGGAATCTATAGCCAGCAGTTTTTCCTTTACCGAATCCAGATAAGACGGATCTTCCAGAAAAATCGTCATCAAACAGATAATATCATCGTCTACCGTCGCAAAAGGCGTATAACCATTCTGAATCAGCCATTCGCGGTCGGACCATTCCCTTGCATCTGTCGTACTGAAAAAAACATTTGCCAGAATATCGTCTTCAAACGTTTCCTGTATGATCTTCTGTTCAAAATTAATATGAAAAATCCCTGCTATTTCCGTTTCATAAGTCTCGCCATATCCTTCTCCCGTAAAAAACTCTGTAAGCTGCGCCGTAATCTTATCTCCAACCTTTAAATCGTTTTTCTCCGCCACTTCATCCGATATGACAACCTTTGCCTTATCATCTGCCCTGATATGCCTTCCCTCTACAAGCTCTAATGCGCCATTTACAAAAGCGGGATGCCATTCGCTGTCATAAACATAAAGAAAACTGTTGGTACGCGCATTAGCTTCATAACCTCCCCTGTCTTTTGTTACATATTTCCGATACTCCGCTTCTTCCTCGGCGTCTCCCAATGAAATTTTTCCGTCTGCAATATCCATACACCATGAATTGTAGCCGGGATGCAACGAAAGTCCTGTATATGCTTCACTTCGCTGCAGATTATCACAATAAAACCCACTGACTCCTTCGATTGCAAGAAATTCCTCAATATGATGCTCCCGGATCAGATTGGCATTGTAGTTTTGCACCCTCTCCCCGTTCTCATCCAGGGTTTCCTCCATAGGAGCAGATCCTGCAATGGATTCCACTCTAAGTCCCGTTTTTAAAGTCTTCTGAAAATCTTCCGCCGCTTTCCCGGCACTCCTCTTAATCGAAATTCCGGTCAAAAGAAATAACCCTGTTACAAAAAAGATCAAAAACAATAAAATACTCCGAACCTTTTTGCGCTTCACATAGAGAAACGCCCGTTTATAAACACCCATATCCATTCTCCCTGTTACCTTCCGTAATCTTTTGTTCCGGCATCATTCCTTAACTCATCAAAGACAGAATTTCCTTCGGCTTCATCCGCAAAACCACAGCAGACGATATTCCCGTAGAGATCAGGATGATCATACCTCCAATTCCTGCAACCTCTGCAAGCTCTATCACGCCAATCTGAACCAGCTTGGGAATCTCCGTTTCTTCCCCGGCTCCTTCCACCGCTGCTTCCTCTTTTTCTGCAAAGAAAGCCACACCGACCGTCTGCTCGATTGCTCCGGACGCAGCCATGCAGATTCCCCAGGCAAGGACAAATGACAGAATTGCCACCATCAGGTTTTCTACGATATGCTGTCCCAAAATCTCCGTTCTCTTCTTTCCGATTGAGAGATACACGCCGATTTCATGCACCCGATCCCGCATCCACAAAAACAGGATCAACGAAAGCATAACAGCGCTGATCGCTGCAATAATATATACCATCATCTTTACAATTCCCGAAAGCCGCTCCAACGGCACCGCAGAATCTTCATAGGTCTTATTGTTCTTTGTAACGGCATATTCTTCCCAATTATATTTCTCAAGCTCCGTCACCCGCTCTACTACCTGATCCAGATCCTTGGGGTCTTTTACAAAAAAAGTAGCTCCGTCTACATACACATCCATCCGGTAACCGAAATCCTCACAAGCATTCCGAATAAACTCCGTATCTGTAAAAATAAAATTCTCTTCAATATCGCATTCCGCCGCATTGTCGCTCTGCGCCCCCAATGCAGTCTCAACGCTAAAAATACCGACGATTTCAAGCGCATGGGACGTAAGGTTTTTCTTGATGTCGTCTGGCAGATTTTCGTCATTTAACCGCATAGTAAACGTATCCCCTATGGAAAGCTGATTGAGTGCTGCAAATCCTTCCGAAACCAATGCTTTTCCCTCATCCTCCGGGGAAATATGACGTCCTTCCTTAAGTTCATAATACTCCAATACAAAATATTCATTTAAACTGGAGTCTGTATTGCCGGTCACTCTGGTCATCTTCGCCTTCCGGTCTCCCTCTCCTGTAAACCGCCCCGGTATAAGCATCAAATCCTCTACAAAAAAATACCGGGTATCCATACCGTTGTAGGCTTTGATTTCTCCGCATCCCAAAATCTCCTGCACCATTTCGTCCTTCACATACTCAAAACCGCCGTTTTGTATATCGTTTTTGACCAGAAAATACCCACCCAGACGCTCTCTGAGCTCAGCCAGTGAAGCATCCGCCGCATTTCCAATAGAAACACACGGGTACTGATCACGACAAGCAGTACCAGAAGAATGCCGGATTTCCCCTTATTACGCAGCAAGTACAACTTCGCACGCCCAAAAATACTCATTCCGATTCCCCCTTATTTCATTTCTATTCTGCCGTTGTCCTCTGCAGATCTCCTACCTGAATCTGGTTCATTTTCCCATGTGTCAATTCAAATATGACATCTGCGCGTTTTGCAACCTCATAGGAATGCGACACGATAATC
>CAYQRG010000240.1:0-2823 GCA_964419645.1 uncultured Eubacterium sp. | reverse complement strand
GGGAGTAAAGACGTGAACGGAAACCGGAGAAGGTTCTGATTATTATGTAATCGGCAATACCACAATGCCGGCCTGTCTGATTGAATTTGGTTTTATCAATAGTTCGGAAGACAATCGTCTTTTTGATGAGAATATGACAAGTTATGCGAAGGCGATTACTGCAGCGGTGCAGAGCACCTACGATCAATATGGAGATACAGATCTGCTGCCGGAAGATGAAGCAGTAAGCACAGAAGAAGGGGCAGAAGGGGATCTTTCCCATGGTATGAGACTTTCTTATCCGGCAATTGATAATGTCAGCGCATTGAGCAGTGAGACATTAGACTGGGGACAGGGAGGAGATGCGGATGAGTATAACCGTCCCACCGGCTGTCTGAGTTATTCATTATTCCGACGACCGAAAAGAAAATATATCTTACCCTGGACGAAGGATATGAGTATGGATGCACGCCGACGATTCTGGATACCTTAAAGGAGAAAGATGTAAAAGCAGTATTCTTTGTAACAAAGCCATATGCGGAGCAAGATCCGGAACTTGTACAGAGAATCATTGATGACGGACATATTTTGGGAAATCATTCCGTAACACATCCGACAGCAGGGCTTCCCAGCCAGTCTGTGGAGCAACAGCAGCAGGAGATTATGGGACTGCATGATTATATCAAAGAAAAATATGATTACGATATGTTTTTGTTCCGCTATCCGTCAGGCAAATTCAGTGAGCAGTCACTGGCGATTATGAATAACTGTGGTTATAGAGCAGTATTCTGGAGCTTTGCTTATCTGGACTATGATGTCAACAATCAGCCCAATGAGCAGGAATCCTTACAAAAAATGATCGATAAGCTGCATCCGGGAGCAATTTATCTGCTCCATGCAGAGTCCTGGACCAATACCCATGTCTTAGGTTCCTTTATCGACCAGGCAAGGGAGGCAGGGTATGAATTCGCTCTCTATAGTGAGACCTTGAATTAATAGAATTTTACATTGAATTTTTCTAAAGAATCTAGTATGATAGTTAAGACGGCAATGTTCCGTCTTAACTATTTTTATACCAGAAAATATAAGGAGGACAAACATGTATCCAATCGTAAGAAAAGAAAAATTGGCAGACAAGATTTTTCTTATGGATGTCAAAGCACCAAGGGTAGCAAAAACCTGTGAACCGGGACAATTTGTTATTGTAAAAATGGATGAAGAAGGAGAGCGTATTCCGCTTACTATCTGTGATTATGACAGAGAAGCCGGAACAATTACCATTGTATTTCAGACAGTGGGTGCGTCTACCGAGCGTATGCAGTATTTGAATGAGGGAGATGCATTTCAGGATTTTGTAGGTCCTTTGGGATGTGCCTCTGAATTGGTTGAAATGGACATAGAGGAACTGAAGAAGAAGAACATCGTATTTATTGCAGGCGGTGTAGGGACTGCGCCAGTATATCCTCAGGTGAAATGGCTGCATGAGCATGGCGTAGACTGTGATGTCATCATGGGTTCCAGAACAAAAGACCTTCTGTTTTTCGTAGAAAAAATGGAAAAAGTTGCAACAAATCTCTATGTGACAACAGACGACGGCAGTTATGGATTCCACGGCATGGGAACCAACCAGTTGCAGGAGCTTGTGGATCAGGGACGTACATATGACCATTGTGTTGCCATTGGACCGATGATCATGATGAAATTTGTCTGTCTTTTGACAAAGAAATTAGAAATTCCCACAATCGTTTCCATGAACCCGATTATGGTAGACGGAACGGGTATGTGCGGCGCATGCCGTTTGACCGTTGGCGACGAAGTGAAATTTGCCTGTGTGGATGGACCGGAATTTGACGGACATTTGGTGGATTTTGATCAGGCCATGAAACGCCAGCAGCTTTATAAGACAGACGAAGGAAGAGCTATGTTAAAGCTGCAAGAAGGGGATACGCATCACGGCGGATGCGGACATTGCGGAGGTGAAGAATAATGGATGTTTTAAATAAAGTACCGGTAAGAGAGCAGGAACCAGAGGTTCGCGCAAAGAATTTTGAGGAAGTTTGTCTGGGATATGATGAGAAAGAGGCAGTGGAAGAATCGAATCGCTGCTTAAATTGCAAGAATGCCCAGTGTGTAAAGGGATGTCCCGTATCCATTGATATCCCCGGATTTATTTCAGAAGTGAAGAATGAAAACTTTGAAAAGGCTTATGAGATCATCAGCGAGTCTTCCGCGCTTCCGGCAGTCTGCGGACGTGTCTGTCCTCAGGAGAGCCAGTGTGAAGGCAAATGTATCCGCGGCATCAAGGGAGAGCCTGTTTCCATTGGTAAATTAGAGCGTTTCACCGCTGACTGGGCAAGGAAAAACGGCATTGTGCCAAAGACTCCGGACAATAAAAACGGACGCAAAGTAGCAGTGATCGGTTCCGGTCCTGCAGGCCTTACCTGTGCAGGAGATCTGGCAAGAATGGGATATGACGTAACAATTTTTGAAGCACTGCATGAAGCAGGCGGCGTATTAATTTACGGTATTCCGGAATTCCGTCTTCCCAAAAATGAAGTCGTTGCCAAAGAAGTGGAAAACGTGAAAGCATTGGGCGTTAAAATCGAGACAAACGTTGTGATCGGCAAGTCCACAACGATTGACGAGTTAATGGAAGAAGAAGGATTTGAGGCAGTATTTATCGGTTCCGGCGCAGGACTTCCAAGATTTATGGGAATCCCGGGAGAACAGGCAAACGGCGTATTTTCTGCCAATGAATTTTTGACCAGAAACAACCTGAAGAAAGCGATTAAAGAACAATATGATACACCGATCATGAAGGGCAAAAAAGTCGCTGTCGTAGGC
>CAYQRG010000239.1:0-2839 GCA_964419645.1 uncultured Eubacterium sp. | reverse complement strand
AGCGGAAGAAGAAAATCCATTAAAGTGGTTAAAAGAAGCGCCGAATGAGGATTGGCTGATACAGGGAGAAGAATTCCTTTCTTCCTATGGCTATGATGCCAAAACAAAAACCGTCTGGGACCAAAAATACATTGCTTCCAGAAATAAACTCCTAATTCTCTCCGTATTTTTTGACGCACTTTTACTGCTGCTGCTTTTCGCCCTGTTTCTCTTTTTTCAAAAACAGGACAACCAAAGGACAAATGAAGTGGAAAAAGCCCTGCGGCAGCTTCAGACAACGGATCCCGACACATTAAATTCTGTTTCGGCAAATCTGGAACCGGTTCTAAAAGACAGGCTTTTCTCCCTCCAGGCACAGATCCGGACAGACCATGCAAATCTGCAGGAGGAAAAAGAATCCACAAAAGCTTTTGTTACGGATATTTCCCACCAGCTGAAAACGCCCGTGGCAGCCTTAAAAACCAATCTGGAATTATTGTCTGAGGAAGAAATGACAAAAATACAACAGAAGGAATTTCTAACCGGCTGTATGACGCAGTTGGAAGGACTGGAAAATCTGACAAAAGCCCTTGTCAATATATCCCGCATGGAAAAAGGCATGATACAACTGCATTTACAGCCTGCCGATATCGGAGAAACCATTCTGGCTGCCGTCAGCCGTGTTTACGAAAAAGCATCCGAAAAAGACATTTCCATTGAAATGCCAAAGGGCTCCTTTCCGGAAAAGTTTCTCATCCTGCACGATAAAAAATGGACCATTGAAGTTCTTGTGAACCTTTTAGACAATGCGATCAAATACAGCGATGCACATACGCATATCACAATCAATACGGAAACACTGACGACCTATCTGAAAATTGAGATCGAAGATGAGGGAATCGGCGTTCCAAAATCAGAATACCATAAAATTTTCAAACGGTTTTACCGTGGAGATTCGGTAAAAGAACTGGAAGGCTCCGGCGTGGGATTATACCTTGCCAGAGAAATTATGGAGAGACAAAACGGCATTATTTTTGTCCGCTCAAAACACGGAAAAAAAGGAAGCATTTTTTCCATACAGCTTCCAAAGGCTTAAAGTCTTACATTTTTGTAAGACTTATTTTTTTATATGTAAGCAGATTGAAAGATTTCGTATCTATACTGAGTATATCAGGGCAATCCTAAATGATACAAATAAACATTGCCCGGCTAAGCCAAATATTCGTGCAAGCATGGCTGCTTGGCTCATTGCTTGCGGAAATCAGAAAAGAGGAGGAATGTTATGAATGCCATATTAGAAACTAAAGATTTATGCAAATATTACGGAACCGGTGAAAATCAGGTAAAAGCAGTGGACCACACCAGCATTTCCATTGAAAAAGGAGAATTTGCCGCCATTGTGGGCAAATCCGGTTCCGGGAAATCCACGCTTTTGCACCTTTTGGGTGGTCTGGACAATCCGACTTCGGGAAAGGTTTTCATCGGAAACCAGTCCATTTTTTCTTTAAAGGAAGAAGAACTCGCCGCATTCCGCAGAAGGAAAATCGGCTTTGTCTTTCAGGCATTTAATCTGATCACATCCATTAACGTCTGGGAAAACATCGTCCTTCCCATTGGATTAGACAACAAAAAAGCAGATATTTCGTTTATCAAAGAAATCATCCATGTCCTAGGGCTGGATGACAAAATCAACAGCATGCCCAATACCCTCTCCGGCGGCCAGCAGCAGAGAGTTGCCATTGCCAGAGCCCTTGCGGCAAAACCGGATATTATTCTGGCGGATGAACCCACCGGAAACTTAGACAGCAAAACGAGCATGGAGGTCATCAATTTGCTTAAAGTTTCAGTCAAAAAATACGGACAGACACTGGCTATGATTACCCATGATGAAGAACTGGCGCAAATGGCAGACCGCATTCTCGTTATCGAAGACGGCATTGTCACAGAAGACCAAAAGGCGGTGATTTAAATGAAAACAACGAAAAAACTTGCCCTGGGCAGCTTAAAAGCCGGAAAAACCAGAAGTATTTTAACGGGAATCGCTATCTTTTTGACTACGGCATTAATCACGATCATCGCATTCGGCTGCAATACCATGATCCGATATCAAAAATCCTCTGCCGCAAAAACTTACGGAGAATATTTCGGCACATTCAGCCGGACTACTCCAGAACAAAGAGAGCGCATGGAGCTCCACAGCAAATTTTACAATATCGGAGCAGAAACCTATGCTGCCCAGGGCATCTGCAAAGGCTATGACATGTCCCTTTTTGCCATGGACCGCATCACCCTTATGCTGGCTCATTTTACCGTAGAATCCGGCGCCTATCCCAATGCGGAAAATGAAATCATCTCCCAGCGGGAGTTTTTTCAGGCCTACGGCTATGGCAGTCCAAAAATCGGAGATACTGTCGAAATTTCCTGCCGCATAAACGGAACCGGAGAAATTCAAAAGAAAACCTTTGTCATCAGCGGTTTTCTCCCCTCCTCCCAGGCAAATAACCTTGCCAAAAAATACAGTGCCTATGTTTCGGAAGCATTTCTGGATGCTAACCTTCCCGATGAAAACGAACGCCTTGTTTTTTCAAGCTTTCAGATCCGCAACGAAGATAATTTAAACTCCAGCCAGATGAAAGATGAAATCTATGATCTTGCAAAAGAACTTGGCATCACGGAAAGACAGGTCAATGTGAACAGCAGCTATCTGCTGTGGCAGTTAGAGCCAAGTACAGATATTGTGATTCCGGGTGTATGCATGATTCTGATTATTATGATTGTATCCGCACTGGTCATCTATAATATTTTTAATATGGCGGCAATTCAGAAAATACGGGAATACGGACGTTTAAAAGCAATCTGT
>CAYQRG010000238.1:0-2850 GCA_964419645.1 uncultured Eubacterium sp. | reverse complement strand
CATTGGAGGGGCGGCGAGTCTTTTTACATTTTTTGGCGCAGGATTATTTTTGGAAGGAGAGGCGGCAGTCGTACTTCGGGTATTTGCACCGACGATTTTTCTATCCGGGTTTGCAGGCGTGTTAAGAGGTTATTTTCAGGCGCACGGTTCTATGATTCAGACTTCGTTTTCCCAGATTGTAGAGCAGATACTAAATGCAGTGATCAGTATTTTTGCAGCCCATATGCTGATTGATATGGCGGCAGGAAAAGACCATACGACACAGTCTATTTACGGAGCCGCAGGAAGCGCGTTGGGAACCGGAAGTGGTGTGGCGGTGGCATTGCTGTTTATGCTGTTTGTCTATGCGTTGAATCGGAAAATGCTGCACAATCGGATTAGAAGAGACAAGCATCGTTGTAGAGATTCTTATGGAGATATTCTTCGCGGCATGTTAGGGACGGTAACGCCGATTATTTTAAGCACGTTTATTTATAATTTCAGTACCTCCTTTAACCAGACAGTCTATACAAAAGTAATGATGAACGTCCGGGGGCTCACCCAGGCCCAGACGGCAACGGCGTATGGTATTTTTGCCGGAAAAGCAATGGTTATTATCAATATCCCTATCGCCTTAGCGGCATCTCTGTCATCAGCAGTGATACCGACGATTTCAAAGAGCAGCGCATTGGGTGATCTGGAGGATACACAGAGAAAGGTAGAAAATGCCATGTGGACAACCATGCTGATTGCAATTCCGGCAGCCGTGGGACTTGCTGTTTTGTCCAAACCGATTATGCAGCTTTTGTTTCCCCAAAAGGATTCTCTTGATATGGCGTCACAGCTTTTGGCAATGATTGCAGTGACGGTCATCTTTTATTCCTTATCTACATTGAGCAACGGTATTTTACAGGGAGTCGGCAAAGTCAATCTTCCGGTGCGCAATGCAGGGATCGCTCTTGTGATTCAGACGGCGCTTCTGGTGGGGTTATTGATGTTTACGGAATTGGATATCTATGCGCTGGTAATCTGCCTGATCGTATATTCCTTTATGATGTGTGTTTTAAACAGCATTTCTGTCAGGCATTGCATCGGTGTCAAAGAAAATATCAAAACAATGTTTCTTATGCCGTTTTTAGCGTCGGCGCTTATGGGTGCCTGTGCATGGGGAACTTATACAGGACTTCATATGCTGGTGGAAAGCAATGTGATCTGTCTGATGCCGTCTCTGATATTGGCAGTGATCGTATATGCTGTCACCATTTTAAAAATCGGCGCAATACAAAGGGAACAGCTTCTTGCTTTTCCGAAAGGAACAGTGCTTGTACGAATTGCCGAGAAGTGCCATTTAATAAACTAACTTGATTTGGATGCTTGGGAGGGAAAAAATGATTCACTTTTCCCTTCTAATGTGATATATTCTAGTATATGGAAACTAAAATTTATAAATTGGATAATTATGCAATTGATTCTGAAATCATAAAGAAAGCTGCGGCAGCGATTCGTACAGGAGAACTGGTGGCGTTTCCCACGGAAACCGTATACGGGCTTGGGGCAGATGCCCTGTGTCCTGCGGCGGCGAAGAAGATTTATGCGGCCAAAGGAAGGCCGTCGGATAATCCGTTGATTGTGCATATTGCAAAGTGGCAGGATTTACTATATATCGCAAAAGACGTGCCGAAAGAAGCAGAAAAACTGGCAGAGGCTTTCTGGCCGGGGCCGCTTACGATGATCGTCAATAAGAATGACAGAGTTCCTTATGAAACGACTGGCGGAATGGATACGGTGGCAGTCCGTATGCCTTCCCACCCGGTGGCGCTGGCGTTGATCCGGGAGAGCGGCAGGCTGATTGCTGCACCCAGCGCAAATGCATCTGGTCGGCCGAGCCCTACTTTGGCAGAGCATGTGGCAGAGGATTTAACCGGAAGGATTCCAATCATTTTAGATGGAGGGGAAGTCGGGATCGGAATCGAATCGACAATTGTTGATCTGACGGAAGAAGTGCCGATGATTTTAAGACCGGGATATATTACCGGGGAAATGTTAGCGCGTGTGATTGGGGAAGTACGCATGGACCCGGGACTTATCGCAGAAGATTCGGCTGTCAAACCCAAAGCGCCGGGGATGAAGTACCGGCATTATGCGCCGAAAGCAGATTTAAAAATTGTTGACGGAGCGAAGGAGGCAGTAATTTCTGCAATCAATGCATGGACAAAGGAGCAGAAGGAACAAAATAAAAGAGTCGGTGTTATTGGAACCGACGAGACAGCTGCATTATATCAGGGAGATCTGATCTTAAGCGTGGGAAGCAGAGAAGATGAAGATGAGATCGCAAGACATATGTACCGGATTTTGAGAGCGTTTGACGAGAGTGGTGTGGATGTCATTTATTCGGAGAGTTTTGCAACACCGCGGATCGGACAGGCTATTATGAACCGTCTGCTGAAAGCAGCGGGACATCAGGTGCTTATGGTGCAGCAGAATAACGGGGGAAGTAAAATTGTATAAGAGGGTAATATTTGTAGCAGAGAGCGGGACATGCAGAGAACCGATGGCAGTTGCAATCTTAGAAGATATTGGCCTGAAAAGACCAGTTGAGATTTTTGCCAGGGGTCTTGTTGTTCTGTTTCCGGAGCCTTTGAACCAGAAAGCGGAAGCTGTTATGATCAGTAACGGACTGCCTACCGAGGGGTATATGTCCAGTCCGCTTACGGCAGAGGATCTGGAGGGGGAGACGCTGGTTTTGACAATGGAAGAAAAACAGCGGCAAAAGGTATTGGAAATGTTTGATAATGCAGATCCAAAGAACGTTCAGGTGTTGACCGAATTTGTGGGAGATGAATTGGAAATCGTAAATCCTTACGGAGGAGC
>CAYQRG010000237.1:0-2875 GCA_964419645.1 uncultured Eubacterium sp. | reverse complement strand
TTACCGGCAATCGTTGAGAAATATATGGCTAAAGTAAATGAGAAACTTGGCACAAACTATGATTTATTCAACTACTACGGAGCAGAAGATGCTGACCGCGTAATCGTTGCTATGGGTTCCATCAACGACGTAGCAGAAGAAGTAATTGATTACTTAACCGCAAAAGGCGAAAAAGTAGGACTTGTAAAAGTTCGTCTGTATCGTCCATGGGTATCCGATGCTTTATTAAAAGTTCTTCCGAAGACAGCAAAGAAAGTTGCAGTCCTTGACAGAACAAAAGAGCCGGGATCTCTTGGCGATCCGTTATACTTAGACGTTGCAGCTACACTGCGTGAAGCAGGATTAAATGATATCGTGCTGACAGGCGGCCGTTATGGATTAGGCTCCAAAGATACACCGCCATCCTCTGTATTCGCAGTATTCAAAGAGTTGGAAAAAGACGCTCCGAAAGCTCGTTTCACAATCGGTATCGTAGACGATGTTACAAACTTAAGCTTACCGGAAGTAAAACCTGCTCCGATCACTGCAGCAGAAGGCACAGTTGAGTGTAAGTTCTGGGGACTTGGCGGCGACGGTACAGTAGGCGCTAACAAGAATTCCACCAAGATCATTGGTGACCACACAGACAAATATATCCAGGCATACTTCCAGTATGACTCCAAGAAAACCGGCGGTGTAACCATTTCTCACTTAAGATTTGGTGACAAACCGATCAGAAGTCCATACTACATCAATCAGGCTGACTTTGTTGCATGCCACAATCCGGCATATGTAAACAAAGGCTTCAAGATGGTTCAGGATGTAAAACCGGGCGGAGTATTCATGATCAACTGCCAGTGGTCTGATGAAGAATTAGAGCACCACTTAAATGCAGAAGCAAAGAAATACATTGCAGACAACAACATTCAGTTATACACGATCAACGCAATTGACAAGGCAATCGAAATCGGAATGGGCAAACGTACCAATACGATTTTACAGTCCGCATTCTTCAAACTGGCAAATGTAATGCCGATCGACGATGCAGTAGATTTCATGAAAGCAGCAGCTAAGAAATCTTACGGCAAGAAGGGCGACGCAGTTGTAGAGATGAACTACAAAGCAATTGACGCCGGCGTTGATGCTGTACATAAAGTAGAAGTACCTGCTTCCTGGGCTAATCCGGCAGCAGATCCTGCTAAGAAACCTTACGTAGGACTTCCGAAGACAGTTAAGATGGTAGAAGACCTTATGGACCCGATCTCTCTTATGGACGGCGACAGCCTTCCGGTTTCCGCATTTGCAGAGAATCCGGACGGACAGTTTGAACTGGGCGCAGCTGCATATGAGAAACGTGGTACAGCAGTAACCGTTCCTACCTGGGATGCTGAGAAATGTATCCAGTGTAACCAGTGTGCATTTGTATGTTCCCATGCTACCATTCGTCCGTTTATGTTAAGCGAAGACGAAGTAAAGGCAGCTCCGGCAAATATCAAACTTGCAGATACCAAACCAAAAGCCGGCGAGTACAAATATACCATGAGCGTATCTCCGCTTGACTGTATGGGATGCGGCGAGTGTATTACCGTTTGTCCGGTTGGCGCTATCGCAATGGTTCCGCAGGAATCTCAGGCAGACGAGCAGCCAGTATTCGATTATTTAGTAGCAAACGTTGGCAAGAAACCTGGCGTGCCTGCTGATAACACAGTAAAAGGTTCCCAGTTCAATCAGCCGTTGCTTGAGTTCTCCGGCTCCTGTGCAGGATGTGCAGAAACTTCTTATGCACGTTTGATCACACAGTTATTCGGTGAGCATATGTATATTTCCAATGCAACAGGATGTTCCTCTATCTGGGGCGGTCCGGCTGCTACATCACCATATACGGTAAACAAAGATTCCAAGAAAGGTCCGGCTTGGGCAAACTCCTTATTCGAGGACAACGCAGAGCATGGTCTTGGAATGCAGATTGGTCAGAAAGTGCTTCGTGACCAGGCAATCGCAAGCGCAGCAAAATGTGCAGCTTCTGATAAAGCAAGCGCAGAATTAAAAGATGCATACGCAAAATTTGATGAGACAAAAGACGATACAAGAGCAAACGCAGCAGCAACCGATGCGCTTGTTGCAGAGCTTGAGAAAGCGGCAGCAGCAGGATGTCCGGATGCACAGGCAGCTCTTGACAAGAAAGATTATCTGGCTAAGAAATCCATCTGGATCTTCGGCGGTGACGGATGGGCTTATGATATCGGCTTCGGCGGATTAGACCATGTACTTGCTTCCGGTGAGAATGTAAACGTTATGGTATTCGATACAGAGATGTATTCCAATACAGGCGGTCAGGCTTCCAAAGCTTCCAATATCGGTGAAGTTTGCCAGTTCGCAGCTTCCGGTAAAGATATCGGCAAGAAGAGCCTTGCAGAAATCGCTATGAGCTATGGTTATGTATACGTAGCACAGATTGCTCTTGGCGCAAATATGGCACAGGCTGTGAAAGTAATCGCAGAAGCAGAAGCTTACAACGGACCTTCCTTAATCATCGGCTATGCTCCATGTGAGCTCCACGGTGTAAAGGGCGGTATGAACCACTGCCAGGATGAGATGAAGAAAGCAGTTGCAGCAGGCTACTGGAATCTCTTCTCCTTCAATCCGGCATTAAAAGCAGAAGGCAAGAATCCGTTTACATTGACCTCTAAACCGGGCGATGGAACTTATCAGGAATTCTTAAATAACGAGACACGTTACAGCCGTCTGGCAAGATCCTTCCCGGATCGCGCTGAGAAACTCTTCGCAGAGTCTGAGCAGGCTGCAAAAGATCGTTACGAGCATCTGTTACGTTTGGTTGAACTTTACAAATAATTTAAAGTTACAATACAGATAAGGAAAAAAGCGCAGTTCATGG
>CAYQRG010000236.1:0-2884 GCA_964419645.1 uncultured Eubacterium sp. | reverse complement strand
AAAATAATGCTGCCAAACAAGGGGAGGCAGAATTTCCATAATACGGTTTCCGGTTTTCCAACGGTCAGATCTTTATTCATAAAATCATGTCCTTTCCTATATTGCGCATTTTTCGCGTATAAAGGGATACTCGAGGGTTATTTCTCTCTTGCTTATTTCCGAAAATGTATTATAATACAATTTATAAATTATGCAAGTATCGTTACACCATGCCTGCATCTTATTTCTAAATAGTTTCTATTCTGAATTTGAAAAATAAGTAAGCCGCCCTGTTCTCCAGCAAAGTCCAGGCGGCTTACTTTATTGTAACTGTCAATTGATTTCGCCGGAACGGGAAGACTTGACCTTCCTAATCGGCTGTCTTGTTATTCTACTGCTTTAAATGCCTCTTCCAAATCTTGAATGATATCATCAATATTTTCCGTTCCGATGGACAGACGAATTGTATTTGGTTTGATACCCTGCTCTTCCAGTTCTTCCGCATTCAACTGAGAATGTGTGGTAGATGCCGGATGAATCACCAGAGATTTTACATCTGCTACATTTGCCAACAGTGAGAAGATTTCCAGATTATCAATGAAATCCTTGGCCTTTCTGTCATCTCCCTTGATTTCAAATGTAAAGATGGAACCTCCGCCATTTGGAAAATATTTCTTATACAATTCCTGCTGCACCGGATCTGTAGAAATTGAAGGATGATGCACAGCTTCTACCTGTGGGTGATTCTTTAAATAATCCACTACCTTTAACGCATTCTCTACATGACGCTCTACACGAAGGGATAATGTCTCAAGTCCCTGCAGGAAGAAAAATGCGTGGAATGGGGAAAGGGTTGCGCCGGTATCTCTTAAAAGGATTGCACGGATCTTTGTTACAAATGCCGCCGCTCCCACTGCTTTCGTAAAGCTGATGCCGTGATAGCTTGGATTCGGTTCTGTCAGTGACGGGAATTTACCGCTTGCCTCCCAGTCAAACTTACCGCTGTCCACAATTACGCCGCCAATTGTTGTTCCGTGCCCTCCGATAAATTTCGTCGCAGAATGTACCACAATATCTGCACCGTACTCAATCGGACGCAGCAGATACGGCGTTGCAAAAGTGCTGTCTACCACAAGAGGAATCTTATGGGCATGGGCAATCTTAGCAACTGCCTCAATATCTGTAACATCTGAGTTCGGATTGCCCAGTGTTTCAATATAAACTGCTTTGGTATTCTCCTGAATGGCCGCCTCTAAAGCTTTTGGATCGGGATCTGTAAAAGTGGCGGTAATGCCATACTGGGGCAGTGTATGAGCCAGAAGGTTATACGTTCCCCCATAAATATTTTTGGCTGCTACAATATGGTCCCCATTCTGTGCCAGGTTCTGGATGGTATAGGTAATCGCTGCTGCACCGGAAGCAACGGCAAGAGCTGCTACGCCGCCTTCTAATGCTGCGATTCTCTGTTCAAATACATCCTCGGTAGGATTGGTCAGTCTGCCGTAAATATTTCCTGCATCGGCAAGCCCGAATCTTGCTGCTGCATGATCGGAATTGTGGAATACATAGGAAGAAGTCTGGTAAATCGGAACTGCCCTTGCATCTGTAACCGGATCCGGCTGCTCCTGTCCTACGTGTAACTGTAATGTTTCAAATTTTAAGTTTCTCTCTGCCCTGCTTAATTTTTTACTCATAATCGTTCTCCTCGTTTTGTTTTATTTT
The DNA here is from genome assembly GCA_964419645.1 of uncultured Eubacterium sp. Taxonomy (GTDB): domain Bacteria; phylum Bacillota; class Clostridia; order Lachnospirales; family Lachnospiraceae; genus Roseburia_B. Next base: position 1,183 of record CAYQRG010000236.1, on the reverse strand, counting down.
GATTCTGCTCTTTATTCTGTAAATAATGGTGTGGAATAGTAACGGTCGCCGCTGTCCGGCAGCACTGCTACAATTGTCTTGCCTTCATATTCCGGCCTCTTTGCCAATTCAATGGCTGCATATGCTGCAGCTCCGGAAGATATTCCCACCAGAATGCCTTCCTGCTTTGCAATCTCTTTGGAAATCTCAAATGCCGATTCATTATCTACCGTAAATACTTCATCGTACAATTTCGTATTTAATACATCCGGCACAAAGCCCGCGCCGATTCCCTGGATTTTGTGAGGTCCGCCTTTTCCCTGGGACAATACCGGGGAGGCTGTCGGTTCTACTGCTATTACTTTCACTTCCGGCTTTTGGGATTTCAGATATTCTCCGGTTCCTGTTATGGTTCCTCCGGTTCCAACGCCTGCCACCAGAACATCTACGGTTCCTTCTGTATCCTTCCAGATTTCCGGTCCTGTCGTTTCTCTGTGTATTTTGGGATTGGCAGGATTTTCAAACTGTCCCGGAATAAAAGAATCCGGCAATTCTTTGGCAAGCTCATCTGCTTTTGCGATTGCGCCCTTCATGCCCTTTGTTCCGTCTGTCAGCACAATTTCCGCTCCGTATGCTTTTAAAATATTTCTTCGCTCTACGCTCATGGTTTCCGGCATCGTTAAAATAATACGGTATCCTTTTGCTGCTGCAATGGATGCAAGGCCGATTCCTGTATTGCCGGAAGTCGGTTCAATAATAACGGAACCGGGCTTTAACAATCCCTTCTCTTCTGCATCTTCGATCATCGCCTTTGCAATTCTATCTTTTACGCTGCCGGCCGGATTAAAATACTCCAGCTTAAAAAGAAGACGCGCTTTCAATCCATGTGATTTCTCCATATTTCCTGCTTCTACCAACGGTGTGTTGCCAATCAGTCCCAATGTTCCCTGATAAATTCCTGACATTTGCTCTCCTCGCTTTCTGTCTGACGACTCTTATTTCCTATATTCACTACTTATTTACTAGGAATTTTCTATACTATATCTCTTTTCCCTATATTTGTCAAGTACTAAAAAAATTTTTATAAATTTTATTTTTTTCTTGACAATTCCTGCCTTTTCCTATATTATTAATTGTGCTGTGAGGAATTTGCCCAGTTAGCTCAGTTGGTAGAGCAGAGGACTGAAAATCCTCGTGTCTCTGG
>CAYQRG010000235.1:0-2893 GCA_964419645.1 uncultured Eubacterium sp. | reverse complement strand
GTTCTGGAGGAAACTTCAAATTCTTCAGCAAGTTTCTGTGCAGATGTCCGACCATTATTTAATAAATAAACAACAATGCCCATAAGTCGATCAATCTTCATTTCTTCTCCTTCCAGCCCAGTATAGCAAACAAATTATGACGCCATTATGTCATAGTTTGTTTAAATGAGCAATTCATTTCAATCACTTCTTCCTGCCAGATTTATTTTGTGTTATAATCTGTTAAAAGTTTATTTTTGACCTAATGAGGATTTATAACATGAGGGAAAAGGAATTTAAGGAGGAAGAAAAATGTTGTTTGAATTGATGTTTTTATTAATAGTCGGTATGATTTTCATAATTCTCGGCTGGCTGATCTGGAAAAAGGAGAAGATAAATATTATACATAGTTACCATTATGACAAAGTTGCAGAATCCGATAAAAAAGCTTATACAGCACTTATGGGAAAAGGCGCAGTCATCATCGGAGCAGGAATCATTCTGACAGGAGTGATTAACTTTTTTTCTCATACAGGATTGGGATTTATTGTATTTGGAATTTGTTTTGTGCTTGGCTTGGGTTTTATGATTTACGCCGGAATAAAATATAATCGTTGAGCATTTCTTTCGATTCGGAAATAGAAAAGGGTATGGAAAAGATTTTACAGACATGAAAGACAGGTATAATATAAATATGAGCGAATCAAATAAATCATATCAAATATGCAGCTGCATGTTTCTCTTTTTGCTTTTGCTCGTGCAGGGCTGCTCCAATGAGAAGAATACTCTTCCCAGTCAGCAATCCACAGAAATACAGACACTGGAAAAAGATACACAAATCAGAGAAACAATCCCGGAGGAGGTTCAAACAGAAGCTGCGGAACCGATTTTGGCAGAAGCAGATTGGTCAGAGTATTTTGACGGACTTGGTGGAGCTGCTGTCATTTACGATCCCACCGAAAACTGTTATCAGATCTATCATCAGGAATTGGCTTTTACCAGACGTTCCCCTTGTTCCACCTTTAAAATCATTTCTTCTTTGATTGCCTTGAAACATGGGATCATCGACCCAAAGGATTCTGTCCGTATCTGGAGCGGCGAGACATTCTGGAACGAGGAATGGAACAGGGATATTGACTTTTCCGATGCATTCCATGCCTCCTGTGTCTGGTATTTTCGCGAGGTGATCGATGAAATCGGAAAGGATGCCATGCAGGAGGAATTAAACCGTCTTCATTATGGAAATTGTGACATTTCCGATTGGGAAGGGCGATTAAATACAAATAATAACAATCCGGCTTTAACAGGATTTTGGATTGAATCGTCATTGCTGATTTCACCGAAAGAGCAGGTGGAAGTAATGGAACGCATTTTTGGTGATTCGACAGAGGAATCCGAAGAAGTATTAGACCAATTAAAACAAGTCATGCTGTTGCCGGAACAGAATGAAACAGAGCTTTCCATTTATGGAAAAACCGGAATGGGAAAAATGAATGGGATTCTTGTGGACGCATGGTTTACAGGGTTTGCTGATTCTGAGGATAAAAGAATTTATTTTTGCGTGTATTTAGGCGAGACAGAGGATGAAAGTGTCTCCAGTGCCAGGGCAAGGGAGATTGCCCTAGAGATCGTGTCTGATTATGATAAGGATCATTAGCAGAGAAAGTTTTTCATATAAAAACAGATTTGAGGTGAATGCATTTTATGAAAAATATCCGAGGTATTTACTCAGTACAGTTGATTTGGACTGTTAGCAGATTGTGCTGAGGATAATTTGAACTTGCTGGCAGCCGCAACTGTACTGTTCTAATGGAAATATTGATATTAGAAAAGGAGCACAGTTATGCGTTACATGAAAGAAGTTTTAAAAAATAATAAAAAATGGGTTATTGTATATCTGGTAATCGGATTATGCAATGCATTTATGTCAAATTATAAGGCTGGCTATTTTCAAAAAATCGTAGATGGATTGACAAACAGGACAATAACCCTTTATGGAATCTTGTTTTATGGTGTTGTTCTTTTTGCAGATTATGGAATGCACTATCTGGATGAGTATCCGGCAGCAAAACTGGGAAATGAGATTTACTTAGATTTTAAATTGCTGGCTTTACAGAAAATAGGAAGGCTTTACTATTCTGAGTACCAAAAATTGGGAACAGGAAAATTAGTACAGCAGATTGAAAATGGTGCCAATGCAGGAAAAGGCGTTCTCTATGATTTCTGGTTTTGTGTCGTTAGAAATTTACTTCCAACAATCTTGTTTAGTTTATATTTTATTTGGAAAATAGACAGAAATATAGCTTGTTTTCTTATGGCAGGATATATGATTGTATTTATAGTGACCAATTTGCTGCTGAAAGGGTTATACCAAATAAAGGAAAAGATATTAACCAATGAAGAAGAACTAAACCATTATCTCGTGCGAGGCTTCATGGAAATGCCCGTTTTTCGCATAAAACACCAATTTTCTAACGAGGTAAAAAAGGCATTCAAAGCTAAGCGAGTGATTGTATCGTCAAAAGTAAAGATGACCATGATACATGAAGCGTTTTTTACGATATTTGCATTGTTAGTTGCTTGTCTGGATATTGGAGTTCTGGCTTACGCATGGAAAAACAGCCATTTGTCTGTCGGCTCTGTCGTTGCGTTAATTACGTTGATGGACCATGCATATACGCCCATTGCAATATTTAACGTTATTTATGTGCAGTACAAACTGAACAAAACGGCATGGCTGCGATTTGCCGAGCTGCTAGACAGGAAAGAGGATACGCAGCTTCAAGAAGGCATTGCTTTTGATACGCTTTTCAACGAGATTCGTGTTGAGAATTTGTCGTTTTCCTATGAAAATAAAAAAGTGCTTAGGTCGGTCAGCCTAACGATTAAAAGGGGAGAAAAGGTAGCAGTTGTC
>CAYQRG010000234.1:0-2902 GCA_964419645.1 uncultured Eubacterium sp. | reverse complement strand
TGCAAAACATACTATGGAATTAGAGAATGGTTTTTCTCTTGGCAGTGGTGGATATTCATATTCCTGTATGACGGAGCAGGCAGATGGTTCTCTTGCCCTGTTATGGGAGAAAGGGAATCAGGGCGGAATCTTTTTCAATTCCTATGATGTTCATTCTGTTGTCCCGGGTGCTGTTATAGAAGGTGTTTCGGTTGATGTGGAAATCAACAAGGGAGACGAATATACCATCTCCAGCAGCAAAGATGCAGAGATTACTGTGGAACCGGATAGTTCTTATGTAACAAAATCTGTCAGCAAGGAGAGCTTTTTTGGAATGTATGATCACAGTGGTACGGGAAAAGATTCTGATCTAAGCAGTTTTGCTTCTAATCCAAATAATGGATTGAGTCTTTCTGATTCAGAATTTACTTTTACGGCTTCCGGAGACTCTTGGCAGATCAAAAATGAGAAGGCAAATGTATATCTTGTAAATACGCATGCTACAACCTTTTTTAATGAAAATGCTGCAGATATGAAGGTTACTCAAGTAAGTGGAAAAGACAAATTTTATATCACTCGGAGTGATGGGGTTGGGTATGTCATATTCTATACATCAGAAATGGATTTCAACAGAATGGACAATTTGGTCGAAGGTGATACACGATATAGATATGAAATCTCTCTCCTGAAAAAACAGGCAACCGTATCAGAAGATGATATCATTCCGGGATATAAGCTGATATCAGGAACATCAGAGTTAGAAAGCGGAGGAAAGTATCTGATTGCCTATATCTGGGATGATGATAATATTATGATTCTCTACCCGACCAATGGTAAGCTTGAGCAGACGAAACGATTAGATCTTTCACAACCAATCACTTCTACTACGGTTACAATTACCGGAAAGAGTGAAGGTTCTACATTAATGGTCATTGACGGAATTACTTACAAAATCCATGTAAAAGAAGTTCACCCACAGCCAGACACTTCGTGTTCACATACTACAGTAGAAAAAAACAAGCTGGAAGCAACTTGTGAAGCAGAAGGATATACCGGTGATCAGATCTGTACGATATGTGACGGCGTCGTAGAGGAAGGAAGTGTTATCCCTGCGCTTGGACATAGATGGAATAAAGGTTCTGTCCAAAAAGCTGTTACAAAAACAGAAAATGGTGAAATAGTTTACCAGTGTACAAATGATGCCTCCCATACAAAAACAGAAATCATATATGTTTCTGCGTATGCTGAATTTAGGAAAGCATATGATGAAATAGAGGAAAATGGCGGACTGTATACATCAGAATCTTTGGCAGTATATCAAAAAGCAGTATCAGAGTGGACAGATGTTATAAACGGCAGGGTAAGTAATTCTGAATTATATGAAAAAACAGCAGACTTAGAAGAGAAGATTGCAGCTCTGGTAAAAAAATCTGCAGATGCCCTGAAACAGGAATTGCAGAGTGCAGTTCATACTGCAGAAAAGGAAACGCAGCAGCCGGCAGGCGTTGCAGAAGAAATCTGGACAGAGTTTACAACTGCCAGAACGAATGCGTCAGGGGCTTTAACAGAAGAGAAGACGGCAGATGAATTCTGGCAGCTTTTGAAATCTTTGACAGCAGCACAGCAGAAACTGGATATGGCAAAAGAGGTTGAAAAAGTAAAAGACCAGTTTATGAATTCCTCCGATTATTCCAAAGAAACATTAGATAAGATGCAGACGATTTTTAAGGGGCTTACAGAAAGTTTAACAGATCCGAGTGCAACAACAGAAGATATATCCAAGGTGAATGAGACATTAAACAATATAATCAAAGTAGATGAAGCCCGTACACAGTTGAAAAATGAAATTGCAGATGCAGAAAAACAGCTTGCAAATTCCGCAGGTTACACAACGGCTTCTGTCAATGCCTTAAAAGCTGTGATAACTCAGGCGCAGACAACACTGAATAAATTGGACAGCGCAGACGCGGATGCTTATCTTGCAGGTTTGGAGGAATCACTGAATGAACTTTCCGGTGCATTGTCTGCACTCAAAGGCCAGAAGCTTGTAAAAGAAACCGACAAAGGGTTAAAAGATGGCGATATCTTTGAAGCAGACGGAATGAAATATCAGGTAGTAAGCGCAGCTGCTTTAACGGCCAAGCTAACCAAAGGAAAAGACGCAGCAAAACTAGAGATTAGCACAGCATTTTACGACGGAAAGACTTATAAGATTGTGGAAATCGGCAATGCGGCATTTAACGGCTGCAAAAAACTGAAAAAAGTTACCCTTGGCGCAGATGTAGCAACTATAGGCAAGAATGCGTTTAAAGGCTGTAAGAAATTGGCAAATGTTGTCATAAAGAATAATTCAAAATTAAGCAAAGTAGGCGGTGGAGCCTTTAAGAAGACTTCATCTAAAATTAAGATTAAGCTGCCGAAGAACTTAAAGAAGAATAAGAAACTTAAAAAACAACTGAAAAAGGCAGGCATTAAAAAAGGCCTGTAGAATAGCAGATAGAAAAATCTCGGGAAATTTTGCTCCCGGGATTTTTTTGTCTTACAATAACTGGAAGCTGATATTGTAACATTTGCACAAAAATTCTCTTGTTGGAATTTTTCTATATGTGAAATTTTGAATATTGGTTGAAAAAAGGTATTACAAATTGTATAATTGAAGTGCAAATGTTTAGGCAAAAGAATGAAAGGGGGACATAAATTTTATGTTTCGTAGGAAATTGAAACAAATGGGAGCTTTTACACTGGCATTTACGCTGATGCTTAGCGCAGTGCAGTTCCCGGTAAAGGCAGAGGAAGATACGGCAATTGTAATAGCAAAAGGGGATAATCTTACTCTTCCAAACGCAGGCGATAACCAGACAGTTCGTTTCTGCGCGGATTATGAACAGGTTATTGCTGAAGATGGGACTGTTTATACGCCGTT
>CAYQRG010000233.1:0-2903 GCA_964419645.1 uncultured Eubacterium sp. | reverse complement strand
ACAAGATGTCCCTTTGAGGATCCTCCAATATGAGGATTACACGGCATCATCGCTATACTTTCTATATTAACAGTAAAAATAACCGTAGAAAGCCCAAGCCTGGCACAGGCAAGCGCTGCCTCACATCCCGCATGTCCCGCTCCAATTATACAAACATCTGCTTTTTCCCTGAATTCCGGCATATCATAACCTCTGTCTATTTATATATTGCATACCATACTTTTAAAAACAATATCATATCCATGAATTTTAAATAACCTTTTAAAAATGAATCAAAATACAATCTTCCTCAAAGTATAAATCACTTTTTTTACATTATCAACGCATTTACTCTAATTTTACATTATATTTCCATTCGGGCGTCCGCATTTTTCACCTACTTCCCCATACAAAACTTCTCAAATATCTCATTCACCAGATCATCCCCGACTTCTTCCCCGATAATCCTCCCCAATGCCGCATAAGCATTCATCAGATCGATCGAATAAAAATCCTCTGACATCCCCGCATCAATACTCTGTCTCACCATACAAAAACTCTCCTCCGCATCCATCAGTGCTTCCTTATGCCGCATACTTGTAATGATCACTTCATTATTAAAAGAAACATCCCCATTAAAAAACATCTTCTTCACTGTTTCTTCAAATTCATCTATCCCCTGATGCCTCAAAGCAGATATCTTTATTACTTCATAATCCGAAAAATCTTTCAACTTACTCCTGATTTCTTTTTCCGTAACAGCCATGTCCAGATCAGACTTATTCAAAAGCACTATAAAATGCTTATCTTTCAATATTTTCAGAATATCCTCATCACTTTCATCCAGATCCACTGAAGAATCCACAATATAAACGATCAAATCTGCCTGATCCGCATACTTTCTGGCTTTTTCCACCCCTATCTTTTCTACAATATCTTCCGTTTTTCTAATCCCCGCCGTATCGATCATATGCAGATTAATACCGCCAAGTTTTATATTTTCTTCCAAGGCATCCCGTGTTGTTCCGGCGATATCCGTAACGATCGCTTTTTCTTCTCCCAGCAGCTCATTTAAAAAAGAAGACTTCCCGGCATTCGGCTTCCCTAAAATAACAGTCTGAATCCCTTCTTTTAAAATTCTTCCGTCATCCACATGATCTATCAGTTCTTTTATTTTTTCATCTATCTCTTCTATTATAGAAGAAAGTCTTTCTCCATATCCATCCGTACTATAATTTTCCGGATCATCCAAAGCGGATTCTATAAAAGCAATCTCATAAATAATCCTGCTTCTAAGCTCTTTTATAATAGAAGAAACAGAACCTTTTAACTGACTGACTGAAGCCTGCAGAGCAAACTCATTTTTAGATTGAATCAGATCCATCACAGCTTCCGCTTCCGCCAGATCCATACGTCCGTTTAAAAAAGCCCTTTTTGTAAATTCTCCCGGCTCCGCAATTCTGGCTCCGTTTTTTATAACCAGCTCCAGTACTTTCTGTAAAATCAAAATACCGCCATGACAGTTAATTTCCACCACATTTTCAGCAGTATAACTTTTTGGCGCCCTCATAACGGAAACCAGTACTTCATCTATAATCTTTTCATCATCTATAATATAGCCATAATGCAAAGTATAAGTTTTTGCATCTTCAAGAAAATTCTTTTTCCGAAAATACATTTCCTTAAAACCGGCTTTTTGTCCTAATTTATAAAATTCCGGAATATCTTTCTTACCTATAAAAATCTTATCTGTAATTTGAAAAGCATCTTCTCCGCTGATTCTGATAATCCCTATTCCAGATTCGGAAAAAGATGTCGCTATAGCCGCAATCGTATCTGTTTTCATAGGATCCCTCATTCCAAAATACGGACGCCTTTAGACGTCCGTATTCTGACTACTCTATATCTTACTTAATATCTTTTCTTATCTGTCTCTCTTAATCGTTACTACAACATGTCTGTAAGGCTCATTCCCTTCACTATGTGTCGTAACATATCTGTCATTTTGCAGAGCGGAATGAATGATCCTTCTCTCATAAGGATTCATAGGCTCCAAAGAAACAGCTCTCTTTGTTCTCTTTACTTTAAAGGAAATATTCTTTGCAAGATTTTCCAGAGTTTCTCTTCTTCTCTGTCTGTAATTCTCGGTATCAACCTTTACTCTGATATAATTTTCCGTATCCTTATTTACTACAAGTGATACCAGATACTGCAGAGAATCCAGCGTCTGACCTCTCTTTCCGATCAGAACACCCATTTCATCACCACTTAACTCAATGTCCATGGTTCTTTCATCTTCATCATACTTTATCTCAGAAACAACAACCATATTCATTGCTTCAAAAACACTGTTCAGAAAATCTTTCGCGACATCTTCAATAGTAGATTTTACTCTTGCCTTAATAACAGCAGGTTTTGCACCGATTCCTAAAAATCCGGAAGAACCTTCTTCCACCACTTCATACTCCAGCTTATCACTTGCTACCGTAAATTTCTGACATGCCTCTATAATTGCATCATTTACTGTCTTTGCAGAAAATTCAACAAATTCCATTTCTATTCCCCCTCATTATTTTCTGGTATTCTTTTCATTATATTCCCTTACCATATTTGCCTTTGCTGCCATGGAACCGGGTTTCGCGTTTTTGCTGTAATACTCGTTTGCTCTATTCAATGCAGCTTCTCTCTCTGTCTCACTGATATTTGACTTCTTATTGACATCAATATTTCTGGTACTCATATTAGCATACTGCTGCATTTTTGCAGTCTGAGCCTTGGTCTTTTCCATTTTCTTTGCGGCTTTATCTTTATTCTTCTCGATGATAGCATCGATATCCATCTTATCGATATGCCTGTTGATAACAACCTGCTGAATACTTCTGATCACAGCACCGGCAATCCAGTAGATACCCATACCTGCAGGA
>CAYQRG010000232.1:0-2926 GCA_964419645.1 uncultured Eubacterium sp. | reverse complement strand
ACCCGGAGCAATCGGGCCTTATTCCCAGGGTTACGAAGCCAATGGCTTTGTATTTACCTCCGGACAAATTGCAATCATTCCTAAAACAGGAGAAATTGCGGAGGGCATCACTGCCCAGGCTCACCAGTGCTGCAAAAACGTAGGCGCAATTTTAGAGGCTGCCGGCTGTGGCTATGATAATGTAATCAAGACCACCTGCTTTTTGGCTAATATGGAGGATTTTGCCGAATTTAATGAAATTTACGCCGGCTATTTTACCTCCAAACCGGCAAGGAGCTGTGTAGCGGTTAAAGAACTGCCAAAAGGCGTTCTCTGTGAAGTGGAGGCCATTGCTGTCAAGTAACAATTTTCTAATAATTAAGAAAATCCCGGTATACAGATTCCTCTGCATATCGGGATTTTGTTTAAACCATAAATACAATCAGGTTGTCACATTTACCGTCAGACCCTTTAAATCTTCTTCTAATAATTTTTCTTCCAGCATAATCTTTTTGATCTGGTCGTTCACATCTTCCATGATCTGATCGCTGTCTACTGCCTGCTTGGTCAATTCGGAAACGGTCTCCTGAATGTCCTCGACAAAATCTTCTGTATCCTTCTTGTGCTCCTTCGCAGCCTCGATGCGTTCTTCTTCCTCTTCCTTCTTCTCTTTCCGCGCTTCGGCAGCTTCTTTGGCTTCTTCTGCCTTTTCGTCCATTGTTTCTTTGGCATCATCCACAAGCATTGACTGGATCTCTTTAGACGCAGCTTCCAAAATCTCTTCTTTGGCCTTTTCTGCATCTACCATGCCATGTGTCTTTCCACGCTCAATATTGATCGAACGAATTGCTCCTGCTTCTGCACTGATCAATGTGTTATTGTCGGACAGTGTTTCTTTCCAATAATCTGCCGCTGCATACAGTTCCATGGAAAGCTGCTGATATTCTGTCTTCTCTCCCATGTTCGCAAGGCGTTCCTGTTCTTCCTCTGTCAACGTTCCCTTAGATGAACCATGCTTTTGTATATCATATGCTTTCTGCATAAGCTCCAGATCTTTCTGCTCCTGGCTGCCGTCTTCAATCTGATAATATTCTTTGGCCTCTGCCATTTGTTGCTTATAATAATTTACATAAGCATTCGCTTCTTCGTTATCTGTCTGAAGGCTTTTAATCTTCTCTCTGATCTCATCCAGACTTTTGTCGATATTTCTCTCTGCATTGTTTGCAGTTGTCACTACATGCATTGCCTGTTTTTGATAAAGCTGTTTCTTCTGTGCAATCCGGTCCTGGACTGTCATTCCCTGTTTTTGAAAAGGTGTATTTCCCATAAAAAACGATTTGTGCAATCTTCATAATGTCTCCTCCTCGTTTCTATTTCCTGCTTCAACAACAAAATAATTATCTGCTTGTTATATCGGCAGTTTTTGTAAAAAGCTAAAGACAAAACCTTCCTCTTTATGCTAAAATAGCAGTACCAAATGGTCAGACCGCTGTCTCAGACAACGTCAGAAAACGTAAAATTTGAGGTGTCGAATTATGAGTTCAAATAGCAAAATAATAGATAGACGTCCCACTATGGCAGAATGGCCCATACGCATATGGAATATCAGCGAATTTCCGGAATCCTTTAAAGAACCGGCCCTTGCCTGGATGCAGGAATCTTTTGAGCAATATATCTTCGTCTATTCTCCCCGCCGCCGCACTGTAAAAAATTCTTTTGCCTATTTATTTGGATATGGAGAAGACGCAATCCTTTTTTTGCGAAAAATGGAAGACCAGATTATTTCTGTTTCACTGGAACGGTCACAGATTACCAAAATAGATACACACCGGGAGCTTTTAAATGCAGAACTTATCATTACTTATAAAAAAAACAAAGCATCACACACTCTGATGCTTCCCTATGTTCCCTCTGTCTACTATCTTTACGATCCATTTTTAAACTGGATGCTTTTTCTGGAAAAAGATTTTTCTCCGGCTTTGGCAGAGAGGGAGTATCCCCGTCCTGACAGACTCTATCAGGAAAGCCTTGTCATGTTCAATTATTCCCTCAATGCTTACCGCATGGGCAATTCCTTTACAGAGTATACCTATTCCTCTAAAGCCCGCCGAAACCTCTGGATGCCCTGGAAAAAGGATCTGGAGGAATGGCTGGAAATTCCCATGGAACGGGGCACATTCCGGCTTCATTCTTTTAAATATCTGACGGAGTGTTCCTATCTGCTGCGCTGACCGGAAAATAAGCGATTCATCCCTCTTACCTTTACAATGCCGCAAAATCCAAAAACAGCAGCCGCATTTTTTCTTCGCTGTCAAAAAACTCATTTTCATGTTTTGTTCCGGTACAAAAAAGCTCTCCATTTTGATAAGCCAGAAGCTGGTTCATCGGTACCGGTTCCCACGCCTTTTGATCCAGCGGCCTTGTAGAAACAACGACTGACGTTTTGTCCCGGTATTGATACAGACTGTTCTGGTAGTTTGTATGAACATACAAAAGCTCTCCGTCAAATAAAAGCAAATTCACTTTATTTTCCGGTGTAATTTCATGGAGGATTTCATTGATCAGATAGAACCGTTCTTTCTTTGATAAACCTCGTTTTAACTCCGCCTGCTCTTTGTCGATTTTGCTGATGATGTACAAAAGAATTCTTTCACTGTCCGTCTGTCCCTGCTGGTTGTGTATAAACGGATTAAGGGCCGCACAATCAAACATCGTTCCGTTATGGGCCAGTGTCCATGTCCGGTTGCCGTTATCTCTCGCAACAAAGGGATGTGTATTCTCATAATCCATAGTTCCTCTGGTGGCCAGCCGGATATGGGAAATCATCTTATCCGCCTCAATGTTTGCCCTAAGACGCTGTTTGAGATAAATGCTTTTACAGGAATGCTCCGGCTGCTTTTCTAATGATACTGCATTTCCATAGAAAAAAGCCATGCCCCAGCCATGG
>CAYQRG010000231.1:0-2951 GCA_964419645.1 uncultured Eubacterium sp. | reverse complement strand
GTGTAGAATGCGGCAGCTGCAGTTATGTCTGTCCGGCAAAACGGCCGCTGGCACAGTCTGTTAAGACAATGAAAAAACAGGTCTTAGCGGCGAAGAGAAAGAAATAGAATAGAAAGAGGTGGATTTTCGTGAGTGATTTATATAATGTATCATCATCACCCCATGTGCGTTCCAAAGATACCAGCAGCCGGATTATGATGTATGTAGTTCTTGCATTGCTGCCGACGACACTTTTTGGTATTTATAACTTTGGATACCGGGCGTTGATTTTGATTGTTGTTACCATTGCAAGCTGTTTGGCTTCTGAATGGGTATTTGAAAAGATTGTACATAAAAAGAGCACGATCAATGATTTCAGTGCAGTGGTGACAGGACTCCTTTTGGCGCTGAATCTTCCGGCAACATTGCCCTGGTGGGAGGCTGCTCTTGGCGGCGTGTTTGCCATTGTAATTGTAAAAATGATGTTTGGCGGTTTGGGACAGAACTTTATGAACCCGGCCCTTGGAGCAAGATGTTTCCTTTTGATCGCTTTTGCAGCCGATATGACAAATTTTGTCATTGATGAATATACGGGGGCGACGCCTCTGGCAGCAATGCGTAACGGAGAGGCAGTAAATACCATGGATATGCTAATTGGTAAGACAGCAGGTACGATTGGTGAGACTTCCGTGATCGCAATTTTAATCGGAGCAATCATTTTGATTCTGTTAGGCGTGATTGATTTAAGGATACCGGGAACCTATATTGTTACCTTTGTGATTTTTATCGCAATCTTCGGCGGACATGGCTTGGATGTCAACTATATTACGGCACAGCTTTGTGGCGGCGGTTTAATGCTTGGAGCCTTCTTTATGGCGACAGATTATGTAACGTCTCCGATTACGCCGAACGGCAGGATTTTATTTGGTATCTGCCTTGGCGTGCTGACCGGATTATTCCGTATGTTTGGAGCAAATGCCGAAGGAGTTTCGTTTGCAATCATCTTAAGCAATCTCCTTGTTCCGATGATTGAGAAGATTACGATACCAAGAGCTTTTGGACAGGTAAAGGAGGGGAAAAAGCATGAATAAGAAAATTGTGCATGACGCGTTGATTTTAACGGCATTTACCCTGGTACTTGGCTTTGTTCTGGGACTTGTCTATGAGATTACAAAGGAACCGATCGCAGCGGCAGATGCAGCGACGGCTCAGGCAGCATACAAAGAAGTATTTCAGGATGCGGACAGCTTTGAAGCCTATGACGGTTTTGACAAGGAAGCGGCAGCTTCTCTTATGGAAGAAAACGGATACAATGATGAAATTACAGATGTGCAGATGGCAAAAGGCAGTGACGGCAGTGTGCTGGGATATGTAATTACCGTACTGGCAAAGGATGGTAGCCAGGCGAACATCACATTTTCTGTAGGTATTGCAGCGGATGGCACGGTAAACGGTTATTCCATTACCAGCATTGCCGAGACGCCGGGACTTGGGGATAAAGCAAAGAACGAAGAGTTTTACAGCCAGTTCCAGGGGAAACAGGTAGAGAAGTTTGAAGTTGTAAAACAGGCTCCTGCTTCTGACAGTGAAATTGAATCAATCTCCGGCGCAACCATTACATCAAGAGCAATGACAAACGGCGTGAATGCTTCAATCACATATTTTGAAAGTGTTTTGGAAGGAGGCGCAGAATAATGAATAAATATATGGAACGTTTGTATAACGGTATTATCAAGGAAAATCCTACTTTTGTTCTGATGCTGGGTATGTGTCCGACCCTTGCGGTTACCACTTCAGCCATGAACGGTCTTGGTATGGGACTTTCCACGACACTGGTACTTGTATTTTCCAACCTGCTGATTTCTGCATTCCGTAAGGTGATCCCGGACGGCGTGCGTATGCCGGCTTTTATTGTAATCGTAGCGTCTCTTGTTACGGTGGTGGAATTTTTGATGAAGGCGTATACGCCGGCTTTGTCTGTACAGCTTGGCGTGTATATCCCTCTGATCGTTGTAAACTGTATTATCCTTGGCCGTGCGGAAAGCTATGCTTCCAAAAATCCCATTACACCGTCTATCTTTGACGGTATCGGCATGGGACTTGGATTTACCTTTGGCCTTACCTGTATCGGTATTATCCGTGAGGTTTTGGGCGCAGGACAGTTGTTTGGCGCACAGATTCTTTCTTTGGACTGGTTTACGCCGATTACGATTTTTGTTATGGCGCCGGGAGCCTTTCTGGTGCTGGCATTTCTTGTAGCAATTATGAATATCGTCAGAGAAAAGATGGAAGCGAAGGGCAAACCTCTTGCAGCTCCTTCCGGTTGTCTGACAGGTGATTGCGCGCATTGCGGTCAGTCTGCAATGTGTACCGGAAAAAAATCAGAATAGGAGGATAGATACGGATGAAAACATTATTATTAATAGCCATCGGTTCTGCAGTTGTCAATAACGTTGTATTGAGCCAGTTCTTAGGTATCTGTCCGTTCTTAGGCGTATCTAAGAAAACGGAAACTGCTGCCGGAATGGGTGGAGCCGTTATTTTCGTTATCGGGATTGCATCTTTTGTAACATCCCTGATTTATAAGTTTATTTTGACACCTACGAATACCCAGTATCTGCAGACGATTGTATTTATTCTTGTAATTGCAGCTCTGGTACAGTTTGTAGAGATGTTTTTGAAAAAATCCATACCGTCTCTTTATCAGAGTCTTGGTGTATATCTGCCTTTGATCACTACCAACTGTGCAGTTCTTGGTGTTGCGCTGACAAACGTGACAAAGGAGTATGGTATTTTGGAAAGTGTTGTCAACGGACTGGCAACGGCAGTCGGATTCTTCATTGCGATCTACATTATGGCTGGAATCCGTGAGAAAATTGAATATAATGATATCCCGAAACCTTTCCAGGGCACGGCGATCGTATTGATTACCGCCTGCCTGATGTCGATTGCGTTTATGGGATTCTCAGGAA
>CAYQRG010000230.1:1255-2977 GCA_964419645.1 uncultured Eubacterium sp. | reverse complement strand
TTTCTCTTTTTCTGTAAATCTTTCATTAAATTAATAATCTGTGCCTGTACAGAAACATCCAGCGCAGAAATCGGTTCATCACAAAAAATGAACTGAGGATCCACAGAAAGTGCTCTGGCAATCCCAATCCGCTGACGCTGGCCTCCTGAAAATTCATGTACATGACGTCCTGCATACTCCGGTGCAAGATTCACTGCCTCCATAAGCGCTTGCACTTTTTTCTCTTCCTCACCTTTATTAGAGACCCGCCGATGAATGCGTAGCCCTTCTGCTATAATGTCATACACCCGCATATGAGGATCCAACGAAGTATATGGATCTTGAAAAATCATCTGAACCTCTTTTGTAAAATCCAAATATTCCTTTCGCGATAATTTGTGTACATTTTTTTCTTTATAAAAAACCTCTCCGCTTGTGGGCTTCAACATACTAATACAGGTCTTTCCGCACGTTGTCTTTCCGCAACCCGACTCACCCACAATGCCAAATGTTTCTCCTTCTTTTATTTCAAAAGAAACCTGGTCAACTGCTTTCAATTGTTTTTTCCTTCCTGTTGGGAAGTACTTACACAGATTACGGACTTCCAAAATATTATTTTCCATTCCCACCACCCCCTATCTCAAAAGGAATTCCGGTTCTGTCTGCCATTTTCTCCTGCAGCCAGCATGCTGCCTTATGCCCTATTCCGATTTTCTGCATCTCAGGTTCCCATTCATTACAAATACGCATACAGTACTGGCAACGCTCGCTGAACGGGCATCCTTTTGGCAGATGAATCAAACTGGGCAACGTACCCTCAATGCTCTCCAGATTTTTTGATTTATCCAATTCCATTTTGGGGACTGCATTTAATAACGCCCATGTATATGGATGCTGGGGGCAATTAAAGATATCCTGCACTGTTCCTTCCTCTATGATTTTACCAGCATACATTACGGCCACCCGATGTGCATTCTGCGCTACAACACCAAGATCGTGTGTAATCAAAAGCACCGATATTCCCATCGTTTCCTGCAGCGAACGGATAAGTTCAAGAATCTGTGCCTGAATCGTTACATCCAGTGCCGTCGTCGGCTCGTCCGCAATCAACAAATCCGGATGGCAAATCAGTGCCATCGCTATCACCACTCTCTGTCTTTGGCCACCAGACAACTCCATCGGATATTTTTTCATGCACTGAACCGAATCTTGAATTCCACATTTTTTTAAAATGTCGATTACCATGCTATCTTGCTGTTTTGAACTTAATTTTTGATGATTACTAAGTACTTCTTTTATCTGCTTCCCAACTTTTATTGTCGGGTTCAATGCCGCAAGAGCATCCTGAAAAATGATGGAACACTCTTTTCCACGAAAATGCTGCCATTCTCTTTCATTCATTTCAAGCAGATTTCTTCCTTTGAAAATAATCTGACTCTTATCTGCAACTTTCCCTTTCCTTCCCCCGTCAAACCCTAAAATTGCTTTTGCCGTCACAGATTTTCCGCACCCGGATTCGCCGACAAGTGCCACAGTTTCTTTTTCATTAATACTGAAATTAATGTTCCGGACTGCCTGTACTTCACCCGCATAAGTCTGAAAGGAAACCTTCAGGTTTCTCACCTCTACTAATTGATTCATTTGCTGCTCCTTTACTTATTTATCTTTGGCTCCATTGCATCTCGTAATATATTTCCCATGACATTAAAACTAAGCACGGTCAATAAAATCAAAACTCCCGGA
>CAYQRG010000230.1:0-1245 GCA_964419645.1 uncultured Eubacterium sp. | reverse complement strand
CCGGATAAACAGAAAGGGAAGGAAGGTTTAAAAATGTTGCCTGGGCATCCTGGAGCATACTTCCCCAAGAGGCCTGCGGCGCACTGATTCCCAGCCCAAGATAGCTCAATGACGACTCCGTCAGGATTCCGCTCGCCACACACAAACATGTTGTCACAATAATCGGCCCAACCATATTAGGAATGACATGCTGGGAAATAATACGGAAATGACTGCCGCCCATTATTTTTATTGCCTGGATAAAATCCTTTTCTTTCATCGACATCGTTTCTACCCGTGTGATTCGCGCAAGCACCGGCCACGAAAACAGACTAATCAACAATACGACGGTTTTTATTCCCGGCTTGAAAAATGTGTTCAGCACAATCATCAAGAGAAAGCTGGGAAGAGACATAAAGATATCTGCCAGACGCATAAAGAATGTATCCAGTTTCCCTCCTATGTATCCGCTTACCGTGCCAATACAAGTGCCAATGAATGCGGAGCATAACGCAGATGCAAGACCAACTACGATTGAAACTCTCCCGCCGTAAAGCGCTCTTGTAAAATAATCTCTCCCATACAGATCTGTTCCAAACCAATGCTTCAAAGAAGGCTTTAACAGCTTTTCTCCCACATTCATTGCATCTGGCTCGTATGGTGACAACGGTGCCAATAAAGCACCTATCGAAATTACGACAAGAACAATCAGACAAACTGCTGCCAATTTGTTATTTTTTAGACCTGTTTTAAAATTCACCCATAAATCCTGTTCATATGTTTCTTTTATTGTTTCTTGCTTGTGATATATTCTTTCAAAATCCTTCGCTGTCCAGACTCCATTTTTCATTTGCTTTATTCATCCCCTGTCTTATTCTTGGATCTACAACAATATATAAAACATCTGCCAGAAAATTCCCTATGACTAATGTCACACATGCTATCATTGTAAATGCCATTATCATCGTATAATCTCTTCGATTAATCGCTGTCATAGCAAGAGTCCCAAGCCCTGGCCATCCAAATACTGATTCAATTACGAAAGAGCCGCTGACTAAAGATGTCAGAGACATTCCTGTTAATGTGATAATCGGAAGTAAGCTGTTTTTCAAAACATGTCTAAAAAGCACTTTCCACTGCCCGGAGCCTTTTGCCATGGCTGTCAAAACGTATTCCTCTTCTAATTCACTGATTGTACTGGAGCGAATGTATTGCGTATAGGAAGCGATATTAGCAAAGCACAATGTCAATACCGGAAGCACTATA
>CAYQRG010000229.1:0-2996 GCA_964419645.1 uncultured Eubacterium sp. | reverse complement strand
GATTTCTCTCATATCGAAAATAAGGATCTCCCCAGAGACGCTCGTTGGCCTCACATTCTTCTCTCGTCATCTGCCCCTTTTGCATATTCCGAAACAGATCCACCATATATCCTGCATATCCGTAAAAAAACTCATCCGATCCCTGTCCTGTCAAAACCGCTTTGGCAGGAGACTGGCGTACCAGAGAGGACAGCAGATATGCCGCCACATCATAGCTTTCCTTGACTGCCGACTCTGCATGGTAAATGACATCTGATAAATACTTCCATATTTCATCTTCTGTCACCCGGGTAATGTAATGTTTGGAATGAACGCAGTCACGAATGATTTTTTGAAAACGGCTCTCATTTAGATCTCCGGAATCAATCTCCGCCGAAAAGGAATACTGGCTGTTCATCAGGTATTTGCCGATATAACACGCCACTACAGAACTGTCCAGACCGCCGGAAATGTAAAATCCAATGGGAACATCTGCAATCAGCCTTTTAAAAATGGCATCTTTCAGCAATTCTCTTAAATTTTCCACATAATATGCTTCCCCTTTATCATCCTCGCCGGCCTCATATTTAACATCCCAATATTCGACATTTTGTATATCCGCATCCTGCCTGATACAGAGCATATGACCGCATTCCAGAGAATAAATTCCTTTAAAAAAAGTATCAGGAGAAATCACGCCGGGATAATTCATTAATTGATCCACAGCTCTTAAATTCAGTTTTCGCTCCACGCCCGGATATTCCAGTATGGCTTTGATCTCGGAGGCAAATATCACTTTACCGTCTGCGATCGTATAGAATAACGGTGCAATTCCCACATGGTCCCTCACCAGTAAAAGCTGTTTTCTCCGATTGTCATACAATGCAATGGCAAACTGACCGTTTAAATATGTGGGAAAATCCATGCCGTATTCTTCATACAAATGAACGATCACTTCCACATCTGTTTTGGTGCGGAATTTGTGTCCCTTTTCTTTTAATTCTTTTTTCAGGCTTTTGTAGTTGTAGATTTCTCCGTTACAGATCATGGAAATCGTCTCGTCTTCATTTACGATTGGCTGCATGCCGCCTTCTAAATCAATAAAACTAAGACGGACAAATCCCAGCGCAATTTCCGGAAAAAGCCGTACCCTGCTCTCATCCGGTCCTCTGTGCCTGATCGCATGCAGCATCTTTTCCACAGTCTCCCGGTCTGTTCTGTTCCTGTTTTTATAATTAAAAATGCCGCAAATTCCGCACATATCCATTCCTCTCCTCTTTGATCCCATATAATTGATACTGCCGCTGTTTCTCCGCCTCATATGCCGCCAACTTTTCTTCCCAGATCTCACACAGCTTTTCTTCCCCTTTACGGCTCTTCACCTCTGTCTGCTCGATCAGATAAGTTCCCAGGTATCCGGAAATCTTTTCTGCCCCGGAGAGATTCATATGCAGTCCGGCATCATAGGTATCTTTGCTGTAGTCAATTCCGATTTCATCTGCCAATTCCAGAAAATTAAGATATGCAAGGTCATATTTTTCTGCATAATCCACTACCTGTTCATCCCACTCGTCATACCAGTGGGGATAAAGACTTGGCGCTTTGATCAAAATCAGTTGGATGTCATTTTTCTCGCAGAGTTCTCTCATCAGATCCAGATAGTTCCATGCATTTTCTCCAAAAGAATAATCTTTCAAAGGCCGTCCCTCCGGCACATTTTCTGCCGGTTTCACGTCCACACGCATATAGTATCCGTTATAGGAAACCTGTTTGGTCCGAAACAGATAAGTAAGATCGGATGATGTCAGTTCACTCCACCTGGTGTGATACCGAAGAAGCGGAAACACATAGTCCAAGAATTGTTCCTCCGGTTTCATAGAGGCCAAAATCGCATTTACCTTCGTCGCAGACCATTTCATTCCCTCCAATGTCATCCGGTTGTATGCCTCGCTCTGGGACTCATCAAACTGCAGCGACTGCACATTAAAGATGACCGCCTTCGGCGTTTCATAACGCAGCGTATCTTCTAATATGTAGTAAGACTGCCAGATATACTGTTCTGCGCTGCCCCGGATATAACTGTTGATCCCATAGTCTTCCCATAAAACTGCCGGAGAAAAATTTTCATAGACTTCGCAGTCTCCTACAAAAATAACATCAAAATCCTTTTCTTCTTTGTAATATTCCTGGATAAAAGCCCCTTCTACTACATCATCCACGTATTTGGGCACAAGCAGCCTCTGCAGCAAAAACAAACTGATAACCACTACTGCAATGGATGCGGCTGCTCTTTTTCCTTTCCCTGTCTTTTGCTTCATATCAAAATCTCCTCTGCCTCTTTATCCCAACCTTTTGCTCCGTCTGCTAAAACCGATTGTATATGAACTGACTGGCATCATAACCGATTCCATAGACTCCCAGCAAAAGTACCAGAAGAAACAATCCGTACCAGACACAAAACCGAATCGGATAACTTTTGGCAGCAATTTTATCTCTGACGCTTCCGCTTCTCTGGGAAAGACTTACCACAATCAACAAGATCACGCCCACAGCCAAAATCAGATAATCCAATGTCGTCAATCCCAGTGATAACAGGGAGCCGTTCCATAGAATCTGCCAATTTTGTGCAGTAAACATGGATCGTATCATCCCAAACGTATCCGCCAGAGAGGTATAACAGTCAAACAAATTTAATATACAGATCAGCAAAAAGGTACGCCCAATCTGAAACAAACGGAAAGCCCATTTTTCTTTTACCATAAAACGCTTATGGAATTTTTCATACCAGGGTTCCAGCTCTTGTGAAATCATTAAAACAATCCAATTCGCCAGTCCCCACACAATAAAATTCCAGCTTGCCCCATGCCAGATTCCTGTGGCAAACCATACAAGAAAGGAAGCGCAATACATCGGCAGACGCTTTCCCACTTTTTCCCCGAACTTCTTTTTGGAAAATTTCAAAAAATGAAGCATGGGATTACAGACAGATACCGGATAAAAAATATAATCACGAAACC
>CAYQRG010000228.1:0-3013 GCA_964419645.1 uncultured Eubacterium sp. | reverse complement strand
GCAGGATCGCTTGCCGTTGCCGATATGACAATGGTATAGTCCATGGCACCGTGTTCTTCAAACGTATGGACCAGCTTAGCAACCGTAGATGCCTTCTGCCCAATCGCCACATAGATACAAATAATATTTTTACCTTTCTGGTTCAGAATGGTATCTGTGGCAATAGAGGTCTTACCGGTCTGCCGGTCTCCGATGATCAGTTCTCTCTGTCCCCGTCCAATCGGGAACATGGAGTCAATAGCAAGAATACCAGTCTCCAACGGAGTATCCACAGACTTCCGGTCTGTAATACTGGGAGCCGGTTCTTCCACTTTCCGATAGTCAGACGCCTCAATGGAACCTTTTCCATCAATGGGATCTCCAAGGGCATCTACAACTCTTCCGATAAAACCGTCTCCAACCGGGATACCTGCCATACGCCCCGTCCGGACTGCCCTTGATCCCTCGCTGATTCCTGTATCTTTTCCAAAAAGGATACAACCGATCTCATCACTTCGGATATCCTGTACCATACCTCTTAGGCCATTCTCAAAAACCAGGATCTCACCGTACATGGCATGATCCACACCGTCAATATAGGCAATGCCGTCTCCAACCCAGCTTACGGTGCCGATTTCCTGGCTCTTGATATCCACATCCTCAAGTTTTCCCTTCAGGATGTTGATGATCCCCTTCTCTGCCATCAGGGACTCTGCACCAATGAGGTCAATCTCTTTTAATCTTTCTTCCAGAAGCTTCTTACGCCCGTTCTGGCTCCAGTCATACTCCTCTGTTCCGACACGAAGGATAAAACCGCTTCCAAGATTCGGATTTTCCTTCCGCCCAACAGAAAGCGGCCTTCCGGGATATTTCTGCTCCAAAAATCTCTGGATACCGGCAAACTGTTTCTCATCCGGTTCCGTCACATATTCCAATACACATTCCAGGGGTGCATGTTCTTCCTTTAATTTTTCCCTGTATTCTTCTAAAAGCCCTTCCAAAACCTGAAGCGCCCCGTCTTCTGCAAGAGACAGAAGAAGGGAACGGGAATCTTTTGGAAAAATCTTATGTATGATCGTTTTCTTCTTCTCTCTGGAGACAGAGGGATTGTCCAGTTCTTTCTGAAGTTCGGGAACTGCCATTAAGATATCCAGTGCGTTCTGAAGAGCCTCCGGCTTTATATTCATGCACATAAGCTGTTCCATATATCTGTCATTCTGCATCCGTCTCACCTGCTTTTGCTAAAAATTGATCATAAAGCTCATGGTCACTCTGGGAAGACTGCATGGATTTCACTACCGCTTCCATGATCATGGAACGGATCTCCTGTTCTGCCTTTTCGATAATCCGCGTCCGCTCCTGCTCCGCTTCCTTTCTGGAATCTTCCACAATCTGCGCCGCCTTAACGCCCGCCTCCGTCACAATACGGTCATATTCATTCCGAGCGTTTTCCTTCGCCTCTGTAAAAACTGCTGCTTTTTCCTTCTCGATCTCTGCCTGAACTTCTGTACACCTGCTCTTTTCCGCTTCTGCTTCTTCCTGAAGCTCCTTTGCCTTCGCATACTGGGAAGCGATCGCTTCTTCCCGTTTACTAATCACAGCATTGATTGGCTTAAACAGAAATTTGCGGATAAGAACATACCAGATCAAAAGATTGAGTACCGTCCAAAGCAAATTCATATCTAATCTTAACATACTGATATCCGCCTCTCTCTATGTTCTAGGCAAGAAGGATAATGATCAGAAGCGCCACAACGAAACCATAAATCGCCGTTGCCTCTGCCAGTGCCGCACCAAATACCAGCACCTTCATAATCTTGCCCTCTGCTTCCGGCTGCCTTGCCACTGCTTCCGCCGCCCTGGAAGTGGCGATACCTATACCAATACCTGCTCCAATACCCGTAAGTACTGCAATACCTGCTCCAATTGCAATCAATGTAGACATTATTTTCCTCTCCTTATACATATTGCGTCCATATCCTAACAGACGCTTTTTACTCCATTGCTTCTTTTATAAACAGTCCAGTCAGAAATACAAACACATACGCCTGAATCAGACCGTCAAATAAATCAAAATATAGACTGAACACCACCGGAAGTCCTACCTTGCAAATGCTTTCGATCAGCTTCATGATCACATAAGCACCAAGCACGTTTCCAAATAGCCGCATACAAAGCGACAATGGTTTGATAAACAGCTCCAGTATGTTAATCGGCGTAACCAGTGCCACCGGTTCCGTAAAGCTCTTCAACCATCGCTTCGCGCCTTTTTTACGGATTCCTGCTGCTTCGATCAGAATGATACTCATAATTGCTAACGCTGCTGTTACATTCAGATCTTTTGTCGGAGGCTTAAATCCCAGGATGCCGATCAGATTAGCTATCCCCAGATAGATCAGAATCGAGGTCAGATAAGGAGCATACTGTCCACCTTCTTCACCGACAATCCCTTTTCCAATATCCTGAAGCCATGTGACCACATATTCCAGCATTAGCTGCCCCCGTCCCGGGTGCTCTACTTTTAGATTCCTAGTCAGTATGATAGATGCCAACACTACCACTGCCATAATGATCCAAGTCACGACCACAGACTCTGCGAACCCGATGCGGCCTATGGAAAATACAGTCTCACAGTTCATCTCTTCCATCAGAGTTTCGACCAGATTCCCAATAACCCACTTCCTTTCCTTAAAAATTCCACAAAAATATGATACGACTTACAACAAGCCTTATCACTTTCAAAAATTTATTCTAAGACATTTTTCCTCTAAAATCAAGGTCATAATTAAAAATACTTGCTTAGATTATGTTAATTTTTAAAGTCATTTTACATCAGCTTAACGTATTACTCCGGTCCATATGCCCTACGTCTTTAGCCACTACATTTTTAGCAAACAATTCATACTGTAAATCGTGACTTTTTAAATAATATGTGATATAATCTTTTTATTTCCAACGGAATAAAATATTCTAATATCATTTGGGGCATTGGCGCAGTTGGGAGCGCGCAACATTCGCATTGTTGAGGCCACGG
>CAYQRG010000227.1:2744-3019 GCA_964419645.1 uncultured Eubacterium sp. | reverse complement strand
CTGAATTTTGCCAGGGCGACGAAGAAACCGCAGCTTTTATTGTGCGAAGGCTATATGGATGTGATTGCCTTGCATCAGGCAGGGTTTGACAATGCCGTGGCATCTTTGGGAACTGCCCTTACCAGCGGACATGCCAGTCTGCTGAAACGGTATACGAAGGAAGTATATCTGACCTATGACAGCGACGGAGCAGGGGTGAAGGCGGCTCTTAGAGCGATTCCAATCCTAAGGGATGTGGGGATTATGACAAAAGTCATTAATATGAGTCCCTATAA
>CAYQRG010000227.1:0-2734 GCA_964419645.1 uncultured Eubacterium sp. | reverse complement strand
AAAGATCCCGATGAATTTATCAAAGCATTGGGAGCTAAGGCGTATCAGGAGAGAATCGATCAGGCAGAAAACAGCTTTCTCTTTGAAATACGCATCTTAGAGCGGGACTATGATATGACAGATCCCGAAAGCAAGACTGCGTTTTATAATGAAATCGCCAAAAGACTTCTGGATTTTTCAGAAGAGCTGGAGCGGGATAACTATATAGAGGCCGTTGCGGGAAAATACCAGATTGGATTTGAAAATCTGCGGAAACTGGTTTTTTCCATGGGTACCAAAAACGGCGCAGCGCCGCCGGGGCGCAGATTAAAATCCGGAATCCATGAGAACAAGAAAAAAGAAGACGGTATGAAACAGTCCCAGAAACTGCTGCTGACGTGGCTCATTGAACATACAGAATTATTTTTGGAGATTGGAGATTATATCGGGCCGTCAGATTTTACGGAAGAGATTTATGCAAAAGCTGCAGCGATTCTCTATGAACAATTTGAAACAACGAAAACCGTAAATCCGGCAAAGATCATCGGTATGTTTGAAGAGGAAGAGGACCAAAGAGAGATTGCATCTTTATTCAATGCATATGTCCCGAATATTGAAACAAAGGCAGAACTGGAAAAAGCGGTGAAAGAAACGGTTGTGCGGATTAAGCGCAACAGCATCGATTACCATTCGGCGCATTTAGAACCGACAGATTTATCCGGTCTGCAAAAGCTTGTCGAAGACAGACGACAGCTGGAACAACTGGAAAAATTGCATATTTCTATCGAATAAGGACAGAATAGTAACGAACTATGAGAGGAAGGAAACATGGAAGAGAAGAAAAATAAAGCTGCAGGAAATCCCAAGGAACAGGCTGCCGCTGCAGAAAATACGGCAAGAACAGAAAAATTAAATGAAAAATTAAAAGAGCTTGTCGAAATTGCCAAGAAAAAGAAAAACATTCTGGAATATCAGGAGATCAACGATTTTTTCCAGAAAATGGAACTAAATGCGGAAGAATTTGAAAAGATTTTGGATTGTTTGGAATCGAATAATATTGACGTGCTCCGCATCAGTGACGATGATGATGATATCCTGATCACAGAAGAGGAAGAAATCGAAGTAGAAAAGATCGATCTTTCCGTGCCAGACGGTATCAGCATTGAAGATCCGGTGCGTATGTATTTAAAGGAAATCGGCAAGGTGCCCCTTTTAAATGCGGAAGAAGAGATTGAGCTGGCAAAGCGGATGGAGCTGGGAGACCAGGAGGCGAAGAAACGTCTTGCCGAGGCGAACCTGCGTCTTGTGGTATCCATTGCAAAGCGTTATGTAGTCCGGGGAATGCTGTTTTTGGATTTAATCCAGGAAGGCAATCTGGGGCTGATCAAAGCCGTAGAGAAATTTGATTATCGGAAAGGTTATAAGTTTTCCACATATGCAACCTGGTGGATTCGTCAGGCAATTACGAGAGCCATTGCAGATCAGGCAAGGACGATCCGGATTCCGGTGCATATGGTAGAGACGATCAATAAATTGATCCGTGTCAGCAGACAACTGCTGCAGGAATTAGGCCGGGAACCAACTCCGGAAGAAATTTCCGAAGAGATGAATATGCCGGTGGAACGTGTGCGTGAAATTTTAAAAATTTCTCAGGAACCGGTATCTCTGGAAACGCCTATCGGTGAAGAAGAAGACAGCCATCTGGGCGATTTTATTCAGGATGACAACGTTCCGATTCCGGCAGATGCGGCGGCTTTTACACTGTTAAAAGAGCAGCTGCAGGAAGTGCTGGGAACATTGACAGAGCGGGAGCAGAAGGTGCTTACCCTGCGTTTTGGTTTAGAGGACGGCAGAGCCAGAACCTTAGAGGAAGTTGGCAAGGAATTTAATGTTACCAGAGAGAGAATCCGCCAGATTGAGGCGAAAGCGCTGCGTAAACTGCGTCACCCAAGCAGAAGCCGCAAGCTGAAAGATTATTTAGAGTAGAATGATCAAAATTTCAAAAAGACTGCATGCTCTTGCAGATCTGATAACAGAGGGAGCCATATTGGCAGATGTGGGAACGGATCATGCTTATATTCCGATTTATCTTCTGCAGACAGGCAAAATACCGAGGGCATTTGCAATGGATATCGGAAGGGGGCCGCTGCTTAAGGCCAGGGAACATGTAGAGGCTTTTGGATTGGGTGATTACATAACGCTGCGGCTTTCGGACGGAGTTGCGGCTTTATCCAAAGGAGAGGCGGATTCTATTTTGATCGCAGGCATGGGCGGCGGTGTAATGCTTCATATTTTAGAAGTAGGGAAGGAAGTTATTACCTCAGCAAAAGAACTGATTTTACAGCCTCAGTCTGAGATAGAAAGAGTGCGGAAATATATTTATAAAGAAGGATATATCATTGACAGGGAAAGTATGGTATTGGAAGACGGCAAATATTATCCTATGATGCATATTGTTCCGGGAGAGGCAAAAGGGGCTCCTTCTGTTTATTCCCATGAAGAATGGCAGATGATATACCGCTATGGAGAAAAGCTGCTGCAGGAAAAAAATCAAACGCTGTATCGATATCTTCTCTATCGGATCGGGCAATACGAAAAGATTCTGGAAAATCTTAAGAACCAGCAGAAAGAAACAGCAGAAAAACGTAGAGAAGAGATCAGAATAGAACTGCAGTATGCAAAAATGGCTTTAAAAAACAACTGGGAGGTGTGTTAAAATGAATTTAAAAGACGTGGTCGCAGTATTGGAGGAACA
>CAYQRG010000226.1:0-3038 GCA_964419645.1 uncultured Eubacterium sp. | reverse complement strand
AAAATCTCCATGGCTATAGTTCCCTGTCCCGTGGCAACTGCCAAATCGTCAAAGGGATGGATAAAGGTGTATCCCTGCTGTTCCGCCAGTTCATATGCATGAGCGCAGGCCTCGTCATAAACATCTCCATATAAGATGACTTCTGCTCCATAGCTTTTTGTCCTGTTTACTTTGATCAGAGGCGTTGTCGTAGGCATTACGATCACAGCTTTGACGCCATAACATTTTGCTGCATAAGCAACGCCCTGGGCATGGTTTCCCGCAGATGCCGTAATCAGTCCCTTTTCCCTTTCTTCCTCAGATAAGGTACTGATCTTATAGTAAGCTCCCCTTACCTTATAAGCTCCGGTAAACTGCATATTTTCCGGTTTCAGATAAACCTTATTGCCTGTCTGGGCGCTGAGATAATCACTGTATATCAGTTTTGTCTCCAAAGTGACTTCCTTGACCTTCTCACTTGCCTCTTCAAATTTATCCAATGTCAGCATTTATGATTCCTCCTCACTTCTGGTTTGAAATAGCGCATCTACAAACTCATCCGCATCAAACTTCTGCAGATCATCAATTATTTCTCCCACTCCGATATATTTCACCGGAATATTGAGCTCAGACTGGATTGCCACTGCGATACCGCCCTTTGCCGTTCCGTCCATTTTGGTCAGCACAATTCCTGTCAGGTCTGCCACTTCTCCAAATTCCTTTGCCTGGGCCAGGGCATTCTGTCCTGTCGCTGCATCTAATACTACCAGTGTCTCCCTGTAAACTCCCGGATATTCTCTGTCGATGATGCGGTTGATTTTCTTTAATTCCTCCATAAGGTTCTTTTTGTTATGAAGCCTTCCCGCCGTATCGCACAGCAGTACATCTGCTCCTTTTGATCTTGCGGAAGATACTGCGTCAAAAATAACAGAGGCCGGATCTGCTCCTTCCTGGCCGCCAATCATTTCCACATCAGCGCGTTTTGCCCACTCCAAAAGCTGATCCCCTGCCGCTGCGCGGAAAGTATCTGCCGCTGCGATCACGACCTTCTTGCCTTCATTCTTTAATTTGCCGGCCAGTTTTCCAACGGTGGTGGTTTTTCCTACGCCATTGACGCCGATTACAAGCACTACTGACTGTTCTTCCTCAAAACGGTATGCCGTCTCTTCTACCCGCATCTGTTCTTTGATACTGTCGATCAAAAGCTGCCTGCAGGCCTGTGGTTCTTTGATCTTGTTTTCTTTGACTTTTGCTTTGAGATTTTCAATGATTTCTTCTGTGGCTTTTACCCCCAGATCTCCCATGATCAAAATTTCTTCTATTTCTTCGTAAAACTCATCATCCAGACTGGAAAATCCGCTGAAAATAGAATCCATTCCGGATACAATATTGTCCCTTGTCTTGCTTAATCCTGCAGCTAGTCTGCTGAAAAATCCTTTCTTTCCTTCACTCATAAAATTTCCTCCCAATTGCTTTCTACTTGTCCAAATCATGTTCAATCAAATCTACCGATACCAATGTGGACACTCCTTTTTCCTGCATGGTAATTCCATACAGACGGTCCGCAGACGCCATGGTTCCCCTTCTGTGGGTGATTACGATAAACTGCGTATTCTTTGTAAGTTTATGCAGATATTTCGCAAAACGACCAACATTAGAATCGTCCAATGCTGCCTCAATCTCATCCAGCAGGCAAAAAGGAGAAGGCTTTAGATTCTGAATGGCAAATAACAGTGAAATCGCTGTCAGAGATTTCTCCCCTCCGGATAGCAGAATCATATTCTGCAGTTTCTTTCCCGGGGGCTGGGCAATGATCCGTATGCCGCATTCCAGAATATCTTCCCCTTCCACAAGCTCTAACGTTCCTTTACCGCCGCCGAACAATTCCTTAAATGCCTTGTCAAATTCCCGTCGGATCTCTTCAAATTTTTCGGTGAACTGTTTGCGCATGCCCACGTCCAGTTCTTCTATGATATTGACCAGAGCCTCCTCTGCCCGGATCAGATCTTCATGCTGGGTATTCAAAAAATCGTATCGTTTTGAAACTTCTTTGAATTCTTCAATGGCATTGACATTTACGCTGCCAAGTCCCCGGATTTCTTCTTTTAACAAAGAAATCTGCTTTTTCAATGCTTCCGGCTGGCTGTAAGCTTCTTCTTTCAGTTCCATGGCATTGTGAAGCGTCAGTTCGTATTCTTCCCACATGTAGTTGCTCCGCCGCTCTTTTGTCTCTTCTAATTTTTCTCTGCGGCTGTTCAAATGGAATATTTCTTTGTCCAAGTTGCTGATGCGGTTTGAAATTTCTTCTCTTTTTCCGAAGAAATCTTTCTGTTTTGCGGCTATTTGATCTTTTTTCTGAATCTGTTCTTTTAACCTGCTTTCTAAAGCGCTGCATTCTTCATCTGAAACAAGAATCGTCTTTTTGATCTCTTCAATTTCTATTCTGCGCCTTTTCGCGTCTTCTTTTGCCGTTTCTACCTCTTTGGATAGTTCCTCCTTTAATGCATCGCATTTTTCGATTTCTGCTCTGACACGTTCCATATTGGAAAATGCAAACTCGCTTTTCTGCCGGATATTGGCCTCTTCCATTTGTACTTCAGAAAAAGTTTTATTCACGCTGCTTTCTAAATAAAGCTGTTCATCCAAAGCTGCCTGATAGCTTTGGTTTTCTTTTTCAATCTCTTCTTCTCTTTTTTTGGATTCTTCAATCTCCTGCAGGGCTTTTTCTTTTCCTGCCTTCATCTCCCGAATCTGACGGTCTAATTCCATACTTTCTGACTGAAGATTTTTTAATGCTCCTTCACTTTCCTCTTTTTGCTGGGCAGCGCGTTTTACATTTAATTCTGCCGTATTTGCCAGCAGGTATTTCTCCTGCAGTTTTTCTTTGATTTCTTCTAAATCATCTGTGATCAGCGCCTGAGCAGTTAAAATTTCTTCCCTGCGGTTTTTCTGCTCTAAAAGCTGTTGTTTTAACTCCTCTGTCTGGGCCGATAGATCTTCAATTTCACGGTTTCTTCCCAGCAGATTACTGCTGTTTTTAAATGCGCCGCCGGTCATAG
>CAYQRG010000225.1:2167-3054 GCA_964419645.1 uncultured Eubacterium sp. | reverse complement strand
CACAATTCCCACCGACTTGTGATAGACTTCGTGGATAATCGATATCACAAAGGGAGCTATATATTCTGGAACAAGCCCATTGACAAAGCGAAGCAGCGCAGCTTCCGATACCATGGTATACTGCAGCAGCGAGCTGAATACCATTAAAAACGGAATCAAAGAAAGCAGCAGAAAAAAAGCAGACTGAGCCGCAAAGGCTCCGATATGGTCTTTGCGGCATTTTCCCGTAAATAGTTTGATATTTTTTATCCATTTCCAAATCATTTTGCCTCTCCGTTTGTCAGTTCAATATCTTTAAAAAAGAATTTTAAAATTTCTTCACAATTTTTTCCGGTCAATGCCATAGCCTGCGCTCCGTTTTGGCTCATACCAATCCCATGTCCATAGCCTCCGCCTGTCATACTGTAGGTTCCGTTTTCCAAAGGCGTCAGCGTCGTATAAGCGCTGGGAAGCAGCGTAGATTCTCTCTTGCTGCCATCTGAAAGCGTCAAATCTGTAATGCCCGCGCCAAGCAGCGCCCGCACATTATATTCATTGCCCATTAAAATACTTCCTTTTTCATATTCCAGCTTCAACTGAAGGATAATCCCGTTTTTGCTCCGCTTTGTAATGCTAAGGCGCACAAGATTTCCAAAATTTTTCATACTCTCTGTTTCTTTGCCTTTTTGATTGTAAAACAGAATGTCTTCCGGCGTTCGTGCCTTCCGCGTGGAAATTATATCTGCCATTTTCTTCTGGGTTTCTTCGGAGGAATAATCTCCCACAGCTTTCCAACGATAAAAAGGCTTTCCGTTTTCATAGGCAGATGCATCTGATTTTCCGATAAAAGCTTCAAACGCCTCTTCCCCGGAAAGATCAATTTCACCGCCGCCTTCCTGAATCAGATT
>CAYQRG010000225.1:0-2157 GCA_964419645.1 uncultured Eubacterium sp. | reverse complement strand
TACCCGTATTTCGGGTCTTGATCCAGATGCCATGCATCACCGTTTCCGGTCACTCCTGCAGAAGTGGAAAAATAGTAAGCCTCTGCAATTTCTCCCTGATAGCTGATTACCATTCCTGCCGTATCCAGCACGGCTGCCGTTGTTTTTTCATCCCGGCTCTGCTTATTGTAAACCTGATAATTGGTTGTATCGTCTACATGGGCGCCAAATGACGCATAGTCTCCATTTCCCAACTGAATATAAGCATAACTTCTGGCGCAAACCGCCTGCACTTTCAACGCTTCCAGCTCATAGGACGCCGGCATTTCACTGGGAACAACAGAACAGAGATACTGTTCTACCGGAAGTTCACTGACAACGGCATAGCCTTCCGGATACTTCCGAAGCTCTAAGATTCCCTGATATCCGTTTGAAAGGCGTTTGCCGCTGGCATCACACAAATAAAGAAGTCCGTCGTCCTCTGTAGGTTTTAACCGGACACTGCCTTCTGTCGAAGCAAGCAGCTTGCTCGCTTTCACAATAGCGGAAGCTTTTTTCTTCTTTTTGCCGTCTTTTGTAATCACCCGATAAGATGAGCTCGCTCCAATACAGACATCTTCACGGTAAGGACTGCCGTCTTCCGTCAAAAGCAGCACACGTATTCTGCTGATCTGCGCCGGTTCCGTCAAAAGGATAGACTCAACGCTTTCCTCAGCAACCACATACTCCACTTTCATATTTGCAATGACAATATCGGACAATTCTTTTTGTTCTATGGTTCCGTAAGTTTTATATACGGGAAGATTTTCAGACCGGCTGATCTCTCCGTAACCTTCAATTTCGATTGTTTTATCATTTATTGCGATCAAATTGCCCTGTATCGTATCTTCTTTAATCTGGACCCTTGCAATCACACCATCTTCCCACAAAAGATCGCAGACATGGCCTGCCGCCAATTCTATGTTACTGCCGGAGGGCATGGAGGCGTCTGTGGAAGGGATTTCCGTATTACTGTCGGAGGATTCTGTCGTCTCCTCAGTAGGGTTTTCTTCCCCGGTATTTAGCTTCAGTTCATACTGCCCATTGTTTACCAGAAAAGAAAGTGTCCCTCCCTGTACATTCTGTACGTAGACATTGGAAAGCATTGCGGATTCGCTTTTTAAAGCGCCAATCCCGATGATCCGGTCTTCTCTGATATAAAATCCCATAGACGTCATAGGTGTAATTTCAAAATCTTTTACATCAAATTGATACGTTCCCATAGAACATACCAGTGTATCCTCTTCTTTATTTAAAATAATTTCATCCAGACATTTCACAGTTCCTTTGTCATCCAGCAAGTCCAATAACTGACAATAAATTGCGTTCCACTCTGCTCTGGTTATGATCTTCTTTTTCTTGCTGCCAAAGGACAGAAAGCCCTTTTCTGTAGATATTTCTTCTGTGTTATATGTAATATAGTCGGTGCTCGAAGTCTGTTCCAAAATCCATGCTATGGTATCTGTCGTCACAACCTCACCGAAATTTTCTTCCTTCAGCTTTTCTTCCCATTCCTCTGCGGTATAGTAATAAAAATCCAGCAGTGGGGGAAGCTCTTTTATCTGAACATATTCTTCCGTATATTCATATGTTTTATCCTGACCTGAACTTTTATATAAAACCAAAAGGATGATACATGCCAATCCTAATCCTATCACCAGCAATTTTATTTTGTTCTTCACGTTGTCACTCCCTTGCTTTTTTAGAAAATGCCATTCGGCAATTATATGGAAACACTCTTCGAGTATCCCTTTATGCCGTTCGGCAATCATAAGGAAAAGAAGCTGCCCGAAAAAAGCAGCTTCTTTCATTTGTATGTTATCATTTGTAAATTTATAACTTATCTTTTGTGCATAAAAACTCTTCTGTGCCCTATGTTCTTTTGTATCTTTATGCACTTATCTTTAGAGAAAAACCCAAAATGCCGTTTCCTGCAATTTTGAGTCCTAGCCAAAGCCAGGTGGGTAACCGCAGCCTTTCTTCTGTCTTCCGCTGCAAAATGACGGCCTGACATCCAATCGGCAATATAGAAAACCCAGAAAAATAATGTAGGTTCAAAATAACAGGGTATCGAACATCTCAGGATGAATTAAGTATACCTTACTATGCCACATTTTTCAATGCAAAATGCATAAAAAA
>CAYQRG010000224.1:0-3065 GCA_964419645.1 uncultured Eubacterium sp. | reverse complement strand
GGAATATATGAAAGAAACGGCAAGTAGCGGCACTGCCTCGAAATTAAGCGGTATGAGCTATGAGGCATACGGAAAAACAGGCTCTGCAGAATTTGGAACCAATAAAGGAGACAGCCATGCCTGGTTTGTGGGCTATGCCCATAGAGACGACAAAGAGGATATTGCCATTGCCGTAATTGTGGAAGGGGCAGGCTCCGGGAGCGGTTATGCAGTTCCAGCGGCAAAAAATGTGTTTGACATCTATTACCAATAGTTCTTGCAAGTCATCTCAAAAAGAGGTATACTTATCATTAAGTTTTAAAACCACATCAGGAGGTATTGCAATGATAGAGGCAACGAGCTGTGGTGGTGTGGTAATTTTTCGTGGAAAGATTCTGGTGCTTTACAAGAATTACAGAAATAAATACGAAGGCTGGGTTCTGCCGAAAGGAACAGTAGAGCCGGGGGAAGAATATAAAGAAACAGCCACCCGTGAAGTGTTGGAAGAAACAGGTGCAAAGGCATCTATCATCAAATATGTAGGAAAGAGCCAGTATACCTTTACCGTGCCGGAAGATACGGTGGAAAAGGAAGTGCACTGGTATCTGATGATGGCGGATAGTTATTACAGTAAACCACAGAGGGAAGAATATTTTGCAGATTCAGGCTATTACAAATTCCATGAGGCATATCATTTGCTGAAATTTGCCAATGAAAAGCAGATTTTGGAGAGGGCTTATAATGAATATCTGGATCTGAGGAAAAGCAATTTATGGGGAAGTCATAAATATTTTTAGCAGCATGACGGGAGTGATAAAAATATTGCATGAAGTGGCATAAGGATTTGTACACAGGAGAAAGTATCCAGCGTAAGCAGAAGAAAGTAAAATGGAAGATTATGCATGGCGCAGGGCAGATTCGGGTATATGTGATCACACTGGCATCTAACAGACAGAATCTTTTGGATATCATACCAGCGAGAGAACTTCTGCAGAAACACTATCCCAAAAGAAATCTTTATGTGATCGGATTAGCCGGGAATTATCAGGAGGCTTTGGAAGTAGCCGGGCATATTATCAGTGATGTGTACAGCAAAACCGGAGATTTTGATGTCAGAGGCTATATCTTAGACGGCGGAAAGCAGGGCGTATGAGTATTGTATTTTTGATTTTAAAGATCATAGGGATTCTGCTTTTGGTTATTTTATGTCTGATCCTGCTGGTTTTATTTCATCCCATATTCTATCAGGTAGAAGGAGAAGCAGAAGAGAAAATATCGTTACAGGGATATTTTTGGTGGCTCTTTCAGATACTACGGTTAGAATTTCAGTGGGAGGATCAGGAATTCAATTTAAGGCTTCGCATTTTTGGATTTTCCAGAAATTTGGGAGAGGAAGAAACAGAAGAAGATTTCGCAGAATCTGCGATGGACGAAAGCGAATATGGGAGAGAGGCATCTGAGGAAGAAGAGGAGTCTGTTGCAGAAGAAAAAAATCCGACAGAGGCATTTGTTGCAGAAGGGGAGAAGATTCCTTTAGAACGATCTGCTTTAGAAGAGGCGGAATGTCAGACAGTGGAAGTTGCAACAGAGGAAAATAAATCTCAGAAAGAGGACAAGGCAGGTAAGAAGAAACAGGATAATCAGATTCAGGATTCCGGTTCAAAAAAAGCTTCCGGTTCTCCCAAAAAGAAAAAGCAAAAAGCGAAAACAGATAAGAAAGAAAAAAAGGGAAACAGAAAAGGCAAAATTCAGGATCGTTTCAAAAAGATTCGACATGAGGTTTCGGATGAAAGAAATCACCAGGCGATATCTCATTTATGGAGAGAATTGTGCTATCTGCTGACACATTTAAAACCCAAATATGTAAAAGCAGAGATTTCTTTTTCCACAGGAGATCCGGCTCTTACAGGAAAAGTGACAGGAGCGCTTAGCTTGTTTCCTTTGATTTATCGTTATGATGCACATATTTATCCGGATTTTTTGTCTGAGGAATTTTATATTAAGGGCAGTCTGAAGATGAAAGGACATATCACAGTCTTTCATTTGCTGATAATTCTGATTCGTCTGTTTTTCGATAAAAATGTAAGAAGACTATATAACAAATTTAAATAACAGGAGGTTATCAAATGGCAGATAATACATTTCATACAACAGTGGAATCCTTGTTTAAAGGAATGGACAGTTTTATTACTACAAAGACCGTTGTAGGAGAAGCAATCCATATTGGAGATACGATCATTCTTCCGTTGGTAGATGTTTCCTTTGGCGTAGCGGCAGGCGTATTTTCCGGAGATAAAAAAAATAATGGCGGCGGCGGTATGGGCGGCAAGGTGATGCCAAGCGCCGTATTGGTGATTTCAAATGGTACGACAAAGCTTGTAAATGTTAAGAATCAGGACGGCATTACAAAAGTTTTAGATATGGTGCCTGATTTTGTCAATAAATTTACCAGCAAGGGAGATAGCGCTGTTGACGAAGATTTGGCGGCAAAAGAGAAAGCCGGAAAAGCTATGGAGGATATTCTTTCGGAATCTGTAAAAGAAGATGAATAGGTATCCCTTTATGTGATGAAAAGATGCGCAATTAATTGGATAGGATAACGCAGGAAGTGCATATAGTAATATATATGCACTTTTTTTTGTGGGAAGGCGTGAGTATGAGAAGGCTCATTGGATATTCATTATTTTGCATCGGCATAGGCATGCTGCTTATGTGTTTTGTAGAAAGCGGATTTCTTACATTTTTGTTGATTACAACTTGTATGGTTTTAGGATATTTTCTGTTTTGCTGTTAGTGAGGTAGACGTGAAATGTACTATTTTGTATCGGTTTTGTGTAAAATGTTGAAAATACCTGGAATCCGGTCTTTGTAGTTGCCATACAGAATTATTTATGCTAAGCTTGACAAAAGCATACATTAAGAGATCGATCTGAAGGAGCGTGTCATATTGGGATACCCGGAGGGTATACATTTTAAGACTGCTCCTAAGGAGCATGACATGGTGAGATACCTAAAGGGTATACGTCTTTTATTTCAAATCAATTATCTATATTTCTATCATGATTCAGAAAATCCATGCTTTTATT
>CAYQRG010000223.1:2544-3077 GCA_964419645.1 uncultured Eubacterium sp. | reverse complement strand
TGTTTTAAAACAACTCTGTCTGCTAAAGGTACTAACTTCATTTGAAATGCCTCCTTGTTCGTTCTGTTGAATTTGTTGTTATTAGCACTCTTTTCTTTCGAGTGCTAACCGTTAAACATATAATATGTTTTGCCATTTGATTCTGCAAACAGCATCTTTTCACCGATAACTATCATATGTTCTCAAATACTCATGTATTCTCATTTTTTCTCACTTTTTCGTATTTTTTCCGTTTTTTGGATTTTTCATACTTTTTTTATAAAATTTATTTTCTCTTTTTGATTACTGCATTTTTTATAGTTTTCTGGCTTTCTTCCAGCAAAAGTTTTAACGTCCGCTTGATAATTTCCTGGTTTTCATGCTCTAATTCGCTGCTTAATTTAAACAGCTCCACAAATTTCTTCCATCTCATGTTTGCAAGATCATCTACGGTTTCAATCCTGCCCTCATCTAAAATCTCAAACAGGGTATCTACAAATTCTTCCCTCTGTTTTGGTTCCAGCTTGTCGATCCAGGCTTTTAACGTCTGGTCT
>CAYQRG010000223.1:0-2534 GCA_964419645.1 uncultured Eubacterium sp. | reverse complement strand
CTAAAAGCATGCTCTCTGCTGCTACGGATTCCACACGGACCATGGAATTTCCCAGCACTTCCCAGGTCATGACATCGTGCTGCGCGGGACCGCTTACAGAGCTTTTTACTACGGCACAGTCCGCCTTATGCTCTAAAAGCATACCCACGATGGAAGCCTCGGGCGTAAAAATACGGATTTTGGGCAACATTTTTTGATAATTCCACGCTTCCATCTTACTTCCCATAAATCCGGGACCGTCGTTACAGTAAACCTCTGTAATCCTCTCCTGAATGGATTCCTTACAGGAAACAGCCGCATAAACCGCCAGATTGCCTCCCTTGGAATGTCCGCCGACACGGAGCTTTCCCCAGTCATCGGATGCCGTTTCGTTTAAATACTTTACCGCTTTCTGCTGTCCCGGCGTTTCTTCCAGAAAACTCATATTAAAATTTTCTCTCCAGCCTACAATCGTACTGTCGGTTCCGCTGTAGGAAACAAATATGCTTTGGTCATCCAGCAAAAGCGTAACTGCACAAAACTGGGACTGCTTTGCATAATCAATATCATCAATATAATGAAACAGCCGGATATCTCTAAAACGCCTTGTTTTCGCCATTTCCCGCATCAGAAATGCCGCCATTTTGGTACTGGAAACTCTTGCCTCGATTTCTTCTTCCGTATGATGCTTAAAAAACTCTTCCGATGCCTCTTTTAAGGTTATTGACGCATCCGTATCTATTCCGGGCACGATATTTCCAAAATCCACATAGACAAGTTCTGAAAAAATCAAATTGTCCACTTCATTAAATGGCGCTTCCCTGAATAATAAATCTCCCCGCCAGAGAAGATAATCCATCATATTTGCCATACTCTGTTTTACACCTCTTTTTCATCTGCCTAAATCAATGAAAAATGTTCCAATCCTTTCAGGATGCCGTCATCCCAAATATCTGCCGTAATATAATCTGCCGCTTTTTTCGCTATGTCTGTGGCATTCCCCATGGCGATCCCATGTTCTACATAGGAAAGCATTTCCAAATCATTTGCGCTGTCACCAAAGGCATACGTATCTTCTTTTGAAATATTTAAGTAGTCACAGATCCACTGGATTCCTTTTGCTTTGGAATATCCCTTTGGTACAATCTCAAAAATTTCAGGCGTATGAAAAATCATGTCAAACTCTTCTTTCATTTCCCTTTTGACATCCTCGATATCCCCATGCATAAAATATGCTGTCATTTTATTGCCGTGATAATTGCCTTCATGAATGCTAAATGGCTGGAATCTGTCTCCCAAAACCTTTTTTAGGCTCAAGATACGTTCATTATCTTTAAATTCTTCCATATCTGCATACAGATAGTCTATTCCTTCCAATACGATCGGTGTGTGATACTTCCGAAAACAGGAAAATAATTTCTCCAGATTTGCTTTGGACAACTCTTTATTAAAAACAACTTCACCATTATACTCTACATATGTTCCGCAGGCTCCTAAAATCCCGTCAAATCCTATCCCTTCCAACAATTCTTTTGCCTGAATTGCCGCCCGGCTCCTTCCGCTGCATAAAAATGCATAATTTCCTTTTTCTCTTAGCCTGTGGACACCTTCGATCGTACTTGCCGGAATTTTCATATCCCAATCCCACAGTGTTCCGTCGATGTCAAAAAATACTGCCTTCTTCATTTCACATTCCTTCTTTCTGTCCTCTTTTTTCTATATGCGTCCCTGTACATAAAAACAGCGCGAACCTAAACAAGTAAATTCGCGCTTATTCTGTCATTTCTCATCACGGCTGTCATATATATGATTGCTCGCCATATAGCCAAGGCACCAGATCAATCCCGCAACAGTCATAGAACTGATGCATTTCACAACAGCAACCAAAAGCTGCGGCAATGTCAGTGTTCCAAGGGTATATGCTGTAATTGTATGTCTGACCGGTTTTAGAAACATAACCCAGCCGCCCACATAAACAGACGCAATAAATCCCATAAGATATATGGCTGCCGCTAAAACCATACGGATATTCCGATTCATATTGACACACCTCTTTCTGATCTTCACTACGATATGGACATATCATAACACCAAAGCATTCCTTATTTCAAGCTATTTTTACAGAAAGCAGCAGGAATCAGACATTTGAACATTCTTTCATATAGATTTCACTTTTTTTGCATGAATTCCTTGAAACGCTTTTGCTCCAACATTCTTTTTGGCAAGCCTTGTCGTTTTTACAGTTTTGTCGTCTGGGACTGTTCTGCAACTGTCACTGTGCATTTTACCGAAAATTTTCTGACACTGCCTAATGTAAATTCTTCCAGTTTTCCAAGATTCGCAAAAATTGACTATAAAATGATAAATACCAGAAATTTTATATTCTCTTTTGTAATACAAATACTTGCTTTTGGCATACAATAGATGTATTATGAAAGCACAACGAACACGAAAGGAGATCAAATTATGGCACTGGCAACTTTAACTGCAAGGGTAGATGAAAAGGACAAAGCCAGCTTTGACACATTTTGTTCCAATGTCGGCCTAAATACTTC
>CAYQRG010000222.1:2529-3082 GCA_964419645.1 uncultured Eubacterium sp. | reverse complement strand
GCATCGCATATATCTGTTCTTTCTTACCATAGTAATAATGCCTATATGATTGAGATATGCAACAGCTTCACCGGAAATCTGCAATGGGACGAAGAGCGCAGCCTGCCTGTCACGTCAAAAGAAAAAGCGGAGGGACATGGGTATGGGTTGTCCAATATCCGCATGGTGGCGAGGAAATATTCCGGAGATATTGTAATTGATTTAAAAGATGATGAATTTCGTCTCAGTATCATGCTGATGATGGAATGAAAGAAAAAGCCTCTTATGTCAGGAAAGTCGGTCTGGCATAAGAGGTTTTATTTTGGGCTTCACAGCAGAAAAAGGTCGGTTCACCGCATTTTTGTTTAGTTTGTGAAATTAAGCTCCGAAACAGTGATTGAGAATAGGAGGTGGAGCATATGTCATCAATTAATTTTAATGATTATGCGAATTATGCAAACTACGATACAAGTTATGATTTTTCCAGCCTTATGGGTGGGACGACCAGTTCTTCCGGCAACATCATATCAGATTATGCTTCCATTAAAAATGGAAGTTATGGAAAGCTGTTGAA
>CAYQRG010000222.1:0-2519 GCA_964419645.1 uncultured Eubacterium sp. | reverse complement strand
GGAGATAACGCGAAAAAGCTGACGCTTATGAAATCGGGCGCAGATTCCCTTAAAAAATCTGCGGACGCCCTGAAAGATCCTTCCCTTTGGGAAAAAAAGAAAATGAAGAAAAAAGACGAGGAAACAGGGGAAGAAACCGAGGTTGAAGATTATGACTGGAATGCGATTACAAAAGCGGTAAAATCCTTTATTGAGGACTATAATTCCGTAGTGAGTCAGGCAGGCGACTCTGATACGAAAAACGTGCTCCGTAATGCAATGTGGATGACAGGTGCAACAAATAGTGTCAAGGCTCTGCTTTCTCAGGCAGGAATCACCATAGGAACGGGAAATAAATTGGAGCTGGATGAAGATGCCTTAAAGGAAGCGAATATGTCAACTTTAAAGTCGTTGTTTACCGGCGCAGGTTCTTTTGCTGATAAGATTTCACAGAAAGCGGACAATCTTAGTAGAGCTGCAGCGAATGCAGCGGCAAAGGTTAAGGGAACAACATATACAAACAAAGGCAGCTATTCGGATACCCTCTCAATGATGTTTTCCAGTACACTGGATAAAAAGGTCGGGGAAGATAAAGATGCGGATTCAAATGCATCTTCAAAAACCACTAATAAAAAAGAGGATCAGGAAAAGAAAAGCAAAAAGTCAGAATAGGTTGAACAGAAGGTGATTTTATGAATGTTACCACGTTTCACACAGTATCAAATAAAGGGAGCTCCCTGTTTGCCGGGAATCTGCCGATCATGCAGAAACCGGCATTGAAAAGTGTGCAGGGGAAAGCAGAGCGCCAGCAAAAAGCAGCAGGACAGATTCAATTTTGGGAGAATCAAAAGAAAAGATTGAAAAACATGGAATGCAGTACTCTTGAGGATATTGCAAAGAAGCTGGAAAAATTTCATTCGTATGAGGATGAAATTGCTGCTGTCAAGATGCAGTATAATCAGGAACAGATGCGGCACGTTATAGACGAGGCAAAAGAGGTGGGCGAGAAAATTGCCAAGGCAGCAGAGAAATTTGCACCTAAAACTGCCGAGGAAAGACGTGAGGAAATGGTGGAGGAAGCGCTTGGAACCGACGAGGAGAAAGGTGCATTGACCGAAAGC
This sequence comes from uncultured Eubacterium sp., assembly GCA_964419645.1. GTDB lineage: Bacteria > Bacillota > Clostridia > Lachnospirales > Lachnospiraceae > Roseburia_B. Next base: position 1,419 of record CAYQRG010000222.1, on the reverse strand, counting down.
ATGGAGGAACTTTCCCGATTAGCAGAAGAACTGACCGAGGAAGTAACAGAGGTGGATCTGCAGGAGGGGCTTTCTCAGGAAAATCTGGAAAATGCAGAAAGTTTATCAGAGGCCGTATCAGAAAGTGATTTAGCGCAGGAACAGTTTCCACCACAACCCTTCAAATACAAGCGAATTGACCTATTGATTTGATGGGGCTATACAACAGAATAAAAAATTGAAATTTATTTCGCAGAAGTACTGAATCGGGTGCCTCTGCGAATTTTTTTGGACTTATTATAAGAGGATATATGGCTGTTCTGAATAATATATTCCATTAGTCGGATATATGTTGTATAATAAAGGCGGCTATAAGGCAGAAGTTGTGAGGGTGGATATACATGAAAAAAGAAATTTGGCAATCATAAATTTATTATATTCAACAGGAATTCGTGTAGGAGGATTGGTAAATCTAAATATATGTGATCTTGATTTAGAGCAAAGAGAATGTGTAGTGTATGGAGAAGGAGATAAAGAGTGGAGAGTTTGTGAAGTATAATTGTGTGAGCTGATAGATACAGAAAAAATATCAAGGAGAATTAAAGTGACAGAAAAAAATATCCAAAATGATGTTGTAAGGGGAGTTCTGAAAATTTTTCAGGGAAATATAGAACAGATTATTTTGTATGGTTCTGTGGCAAGAGGGGAGCAAAATATAGAAAGCGATATCGATATTGCTCTGATATTGTATTCTGAGATGAAGGATGAAGAAAAGAGATTGCTTATTGATTGGAGTGCAGAGTTTGATTTTAGCCATAACTGTGTATTGTCTATAGTGGACATTGTAAAGGCGCGCTTCGAAAAATGGAATAACATATTGCCATTTTATAGAAATATATGTAAGGAGGGGATTATACTTTGGAAGGCAGTTTAAGAGAACTGGCGGATTATCGTTTAGAACGCGCAAAGGAAATGCTGCATGCTGCTGAGGATAATATGACGATAGAACAGTGGAAGACGGCGTTGAACCGAGCCTATTATGCTATCTTTCATGCAATGAGGGCGGTTAATATTTTGGATCATAAATTATGACAGGAGGCAGGAAATCAAAATGAATACTTATCAGGTAATAGATGAAAAGAACTGGGAAAGAGCCATGCATTGTATGGTTTTTAGGGAAAGTGTGGAGCCAGCATTTTGTGTGACATTTGAAGCTGACATTACAAATTTCCTTAGAAAAATAAAGGAACAGAATCTTTCTTTTACACTTGCAATGGTATATGCGGTATGTAAATGTGCCAATGAGATAGAAGCATTCCGATATCGTTTTTTGGATGGAAAAGTCGTTCTTTTTGATCATATTGATACTGCATTTACTTATCTGAATCAGGATACGGAATTATTTAAGGTAGTAAATGTACCGCTGCAGGGAAGTATTCA
>CAYQRG010000221.1:0-3107 GCA_964419645.1 uncultured Eubacterium sp. | reverse complement strand
GTTTTCAGCCCAGATTCTCCAATAAATAAACTTCCCATTGAATTGGCCATGATTCTTCCTCCCTGTCAACCTCTATTGCTTTGCATCAAATCCACTGTTTCCCAGCAGATCTCCTGTATTTTGGGCATCCTTATCGTAATTTGCAGTTTCAGGTGCCTGCCGCATACTTCTAAACAAGGTGAGATCGAATTCTACCATTTCAAGTGCCTGATTCAAAAGAGCTTCATTTCTCTTATTCCACTCCTGCATCTGGCTGCCGGTGGTTAAAAGCTTTGCCCGGACTTTAGAGAGCCGCTCCTGCTCTTTTGGCTGCTGCTCTAAATATCCGATCAGCTTTGTAATGGTCATCTCTTCAAAATCTTTCCCGAGTACATCTGCCATATCTTTTAATACGGAGTCCCTGCGGATATCCAGGTTCCGGAGATAACTGGAAACATCCTGCTCTTCTCCTGTAATGTGTTCCAAAGCTTCTATATCTGCTTTGATGATCGCATCTTTTTTGTCCTTTGATAATTCCACAAGTTTTTCATATTGAACATTTTCTTCTTCTAAAACTTCTACAAGACTATCCATTAAACTGGCCACTGGCAATTCCTCACTTCTTAATGCACTTATTTCTGCAGAGCGTTGTATTTCTCTAACAGTTTGCTGGCAAAATCTCCAGTATCAACTTTGTAACTTCCTGATTCCACTCTTGATTTCAAATTAGCGACTTTATCTTCCCTGATATCTGAAGCTTCTGCTACTGCCTGCTTTGCGATCTGATAATCATAACCGGCCCGTGAGATCGTCACCTCATCCCTTCCGGCTGTCATACCTGATACTTTCTGTGTTTTTCCTGACTTACTGCCCTGATATAATTTTGCAACCTGATTATAAGCCTCTATACGCATGACAGCATCTCCTTTCTTCCTTGAACTATCATAAGAATAAATGATCCCTTTCCTTCATTTATTCTTCGCTCTTACATTATTTATCGGTTGTTTTTGCTTTTTCCTTAGTAAAATCCAGAATTTTTTTAAGCAGCTCCTCTGAAAACAGCATTCCTTCTTCCATATAAATCACATTTTCCGATAGACCTTTTTCACATTTCAGCTCCGCCGGAGCCAGGGGCAGATCCGCCTGATTTAACATCGGAATATCAAATCCGCTGTCTCCTGCTGCAATAACATATTCTGCTCCAAGCCGCTTCTTTAGCCGCAGCAGTGCACTGCCTTTGTTTAACTGTCTGGGAACAATGTATACTTTTAGCCCGTTACAGAAAACTTCTGCTTTTTCTGTATCTATATGACTTTTTAAATATGTAGCTGAGGCTTTGGGATTTTCACTTTTGGTAAACAGAAAAAGATCCCGTATGTTTCTGACTTCAAAACAGCGGTTTTTGTCTTTTTCCATGAGTTCTTTTCCGTAAATCAATTCTTCTCTGCTTTCTGCAATCAGTTTTTTGGTCTCCTCATACCAGGATACATCTTCTTTTCCATGCAAAAAAAGGACTCCGCCATTGCACATCAGTGCATAGTCCAAAGTCCCAATTCCCAGATCAATCCTTTGATATTGCTCCACCGTTCTCGTTGTTGTGGGAACGATGGAGACCATATTTTTTACTTCATTTAAAAGCTGGTATGTGGTATCTGTCATAAAGGAAATCTCTCTTCCCTGATAGATTTCCACACACCGCTTTTTCGTTTTGATTTCATGCTTATAGGAATAAATCAAAGTATTATCCAAATCACAATGAAATAATATCATAAGTTTTACCCTCCGGGTATTACGATGCATTCTTTCCGTTTACAATCAATTTCCGAATCAAATCCACCGGAATCATCGTAACAGCAAGCAACACAACTGCAATCCAGCCCTGAATGCCAAAAGGCACGCAGCTAAACATATTTCCAATCCAGGTAAATACCGTAAAAGGTATCAGTGCCGCATTTACAATGACTGCCTGAACCAGAATGATCGTGAAAAATACTTTTAAGAATCCCGTATTTTCATTTAAGCCTTTAAAGATTCCGAACTCGTCATCTCTTACGTTAAAGCCGTTAAACAATGCGCTGACAATGAACAGTACAAAATATCCGGTGAGATGTTTTGCATTCGGAACGCCTGTTAAAACTTTTCCGGCATCATCTACAGCCCAGCCGCCGAATAAATCTGCAAAGAACGGCAGTTTCAAAAACAGGAAGCTGATGCAAGTCAGCCATGCGCCCATAATCACAATCTGTGCCATCATTTTCTTGCTGACAATACTTTCATCCCTTCTTCTGGGCAACTCATCCATATATTTTTCCATCGCCGGTTCATTGCCCAGCATAATTGCTCCAAGTCCGTCCATAACTAAGTTGACAAACAGAAGATGCGTTACTTTCAGAGGTTCCTCCACTCCAAAGAAAGGAGCAATGGCGCTTACCACGACTGCAGCCACGTTGATCACAAGCTGGAACTTACAGAATTTTAAAATATTGTGGTAAATAGTTCTGCCGTACCAGATCGCATCTTTGATGGATTTGAAGTTGTCGTCCAAAATAACGATTTTGCCTGCCTCTTTTGCAGCCTCAGTTCCGCTTCCCATGGCAAAGCCCACGTCTGCCCGTTTCAGTGCCGGGGAATCGTTCACTCCGTCTCCTGTCATACCTACGACTAAATTCATCTCCTGGCAGAGACGCACCATACGAGATTTGTCCGTAGGCAGCGCCCTTGCGATCACACGAATATTTGGAATGATCTTCTTTAACTCGTCATCTGATTTTTCATTGAGCTGCGCGGAAGTAAGGGCAATATCCGATTCGTTTTTCAAAAGCCCGGCATCCTTTGCAATAGCTGCTGCGGTTTCCAGACGGTCTCCGGTGATCATAACAACCTGAATTCCTGCATTCTGTACCTGCCGGATCGCCTCTTTTGCCTCTGCCCTTACATCATCACGGATTCCTACCAGTCCGATGATCACAATATCGTCATTAATTTGGTTCTCTGTAAGGTTTTTTTCGGAATATCCGAATGCCAGGACACGCATTGCCTTTTCTGCCAGCGCGTCAATCTTTTTATCCAGCACAGCCTTGTCAATGGTCTGCACATTTCCATTGCCGTCTAAATACTTCGCAGCACAT
>CAYQRG010000220.1:0-3125 GCA_964419645.1 uncultured Eubacterium sp. | reverse complement strand
TAATGAATTTCCGATTTCTACCTTACATTTTAACTGTTGCAATAATGTCAAAAAAGGTATATAATTTTATCAAGTGTTTGTGCGCTTTATCTATTTCACGTTTCGGAGAAAGGTAGTGATTACAAATGATTTAGAAAATAATGTGTCACATTTGGCTTTTTGAGACGAATGTGGTTTTTATGAAAAATCATCATTTGCTATCTTTTTTCCTTATATTCTTTACGCCTTAACTATGTGGTAATAGTTTTTCTTCAATCCACAGCATCTTTTACAGGTTTCCACAGTCCTTGGAGAGGGACTCTAATAACTACTACTCTTCTATAATACAAGGAGCATATATGTATGAAGTGCTTAAAGAAAATACTATGTTTCATTGTGACAATAGCGGTGCTTTTAATTCCAACATATGGAATATCATATGATAGCAATTCCTTACACGAAGATCAACTAATGCAAGAGAAATATGAACGTCTATCGGAGGATCAGGAGAAAGCTGTTGAAGCGCACAACATATTATTTAATAGTTTTCTTGATGATGCAGGTCAGGAAAACTATCCAAATGAATATGGTGGCGATTACATTAAAGATAATATCTTGCATATTTGCATTGTAGATTTAGATAATACATGTCTGAATCGCTACACTTCAGTATTGGAAGACTATCTTGAAGTTGTTTCCTTTGAGTCCGTTAACTTTTCGTACAATTATCTCCTATCCCAGGGCCCTAGTATAATGAAACAATTACTATCAGAAAACGTTTCGGCTATATCTTATGGTATTATTGAACCATTAAACTCCATAGTGATTGATATCGAACAATCTGAATTATCATTATTTTCCTATGTTGAACCTGACATTATTCTGGATGGTTCAACTTATTATGAGCTAAACCAATACGATATCCCTGTGTTGCTTTGTCCCCAAGATTCTACAACTGTGTCGCCTGCATACACATTAATGGGTGGCAGTAATATCTTGAATGCAACAACAAATAAAGGACTGACTCTCGGCGCTTGTGGATATTATAATGGCAACCCCGCTTTTGTAACGTGTGGACATGGTAGTTCTGGGGTAGGCAATATATTTAAATTAACCAGCAGTAATAGAAACATTGGGGAGTTATTGGTTCATCAATACTCTAACAATGGATCTGGCGACTATTCTATTGTTTCTATAACAGGTAATTCAATGGAAATGACCAACCTAGTTGGCAATCCTTCTGACGAAAACCAGCAATGGGCAATTAAAACTAGTATCAACCGTCCTGCATATGGTACTTACGTTTATAAGTATGGGAAAAACGGTGGGCTGGCATATGGTAAAGTTACAAATGCAATTCTGTCTTCTGTTACAATAGGTAGCGATGGTGTGAATGGTTCCGTTACTATTAAAAATTTAGCTAAATGTACTTTAGAATATGGAACCAGCATCAGCGGGGATAGTGGTGGACCAATTTTTACAGGAACTGGTTCATTTTGTGGAGTTGTTTCAACGGGCGAATCTAACAACAGTTTTTATTTTACTCCGTACCAGTATATCAACCTTGCAGGCTTTAGTGTGTGCATTAATTGATCTAAGCACTGTGCTTGAACTATGATATCATTAAAAAAATTATGCAGCATCCTAGTTGCATTGACGATGCTGATTGTTGTGTTAACAGGTTGGTATTTTTTGTTTCTCACGCCCTTTCCTATCGGAGAATCTCCCTATAAGAAACCAAATGATAATATAATGGCTTATTCAGAGAAAGACAAGTATCCACCTGATGTTCAAGAAATATTAATTACAGTCTCAAATACTGGAACTCGGCTGTGGGAATTTAGTCTTGGTTGTAAACTTGAAATACTTGATAATAATGTTTGGCATTCGTTGAGTATGCACTCTCTAACTAGGTATCAAACCCCAGGTGCTGCCAACATTGTAGAACCTGAATCAACTATAACAATTGTCCAAAGCCTTCAACAATATGCAAAAAAATTTCGCTCAGGAAAATATCGGTTAATATTATATTCATCAGATACAGATTTCGCTACTGTAGAATTTGAAATCATAGAAAATAAGTGATCTATTGGAATAGGATTTACTGGGAACACATCTATTTACGAAATTGCGTTCTAGAAAAGGCACTATCAATTGCACATCAACAGAAGTCATATGGTGATAATTTTTATTTTTCACCAAAAGAGGAAGCACATGTGCTTCCTCTTTTAAAGTATATCTATAAATATTTTTGAAGCCCTACCCTCAAAATCTCATTGACCACCTCTGTCAGCTTCTTGTCCTCTTCCAGACCCATCTTCCGTAAAGCCTTATCCAAATCACGATCTATGAAATAAGACCTCTGTACCCGGTCTTTGTTTTTCCCCCCAGCCGCTACAGGCTGACTGGCGGCACTCGGTTCCGGTGCTGGCTGACGATCCGCACCGACAATAGCTTTGAACGCCGCCTCCTGGTCAAACTTTGCTTTCCCTGCCATCACGCATCTACTCCTTTCAGAAATTCCTCAATGAACGCCCGGTAGTCCTCGGCCACGGTGGACTTCCCTGCATAGTTAAATATATCGGCTTTGTTGGCCTGGGCCTCCTCCACCACCACACCCGCCCGGATGTAGGTTTGATAGATCGGCGCCGATATGTACTCGCTCAGCTGCTCCGTCAGCTCCTTGATCTGCCGGCTGATATTAGCCCTGGGATTGAACCTGGTAAACAGGATGCCCCGTATCTTCACACCAGGATTACAATACTTCTGGACGCTGCTCACTGTCTCGTTCAACTGGGAGATTCCCGCCGTGGCAAAAATCCCCGCTGTAGTTGGTATCAGGATATCAGTTGCACAGGTAAAGGCGTTCACCGTCAGTACGCCCAGCGAGGGCGGCGTATCGATCACGATGAAGTTATACTCCCTGGCCACAACGGAAACAGCTTCCTTCAGCCTGTGTTCCTTGCCGGTCTGGGAAAGCTCCTGCTCCGCCCCGGCCAGCATGATATTCGCCGGAACCACATCATAGCCGCCCCTCATGTGCTGAATAGCCTCCCGAATATCGGCCCCCCGCTTCATCACCTCATAGACCGTCGGCACGTTGTAGTTCTCCGCACCACAGGCCGTTGAGAAATTCCCCTGGGGGT
>CAYQRG010000219.1:0-3172 GCA_964419645.1 uncultured Eubacterium sp. | reverse complement strand
GTTTTCTGCTTAAAATGGAATAATTGCCGTTTTTTAATTCTTCTCTCAAATCTATAATATGACAAACGGGCAAAGGCTTTTTTGCTACCCGTTGTTTCATCTCAATCAGCTGATAGGTACCCTTCTTAGCTTTATAATAACTGTCTATGGAAGGCGTGGCAGAGCCCAGCACCACAGATGCGCCCGCCATTTTCGCCCGTTCTATGGCCGTTTCTCTGGCATGGTATTTCGGCAGCGTCTCGCTTTTATAGCTGCCCTCATGCTCTTCATCAATGATAATCAGCCCCAAATTTGCAAAAGGAGTAAACAATGCAGACCTTGGTCCGATCATAATATCAATTTCCCCGTTTTTGGCCCGAAGGAACTGGTCATAGCGTTCTCCTTGAGAGAGCCTGGAATTGATTATGGAAATCCGTTTGCCAAAACGTCCGAAAAAACGCATCACCGTCTGATAGGTCAATGCAATCTCCGGAATCAGAACGATTGCCTGTTTCCCCATAGAAATCACATCTGCGATCAATTCCATATAAACTTCCGTCTTGCCGCTTCCGGTCACGCCATGCAAAAGATATGTTTTTTGTATTCCCTGTTTCAAATTCTGCCGCACCGCATCCACTACGCTTTGCTGCATGGGATTTAAGGTGATCTGATATCCCTGATTTTTGATATTGCGGATGGGATTCCGGTAATCTACTTCTCTGCTTACATTGATAACACTTTTTTCTTCCAACGCGCGGATGACGCTTGTATTTACATTCAGTTTTTGTGTTACAATCTCATAAGAAATCTGGGGATACAAAAGCAGTTCTTCTAACAGTCTTGCCCTTGCCGTATGATGCTTTCTTTTGCATTCTGCCAGATAATCTTTCGCCTCATTTTCTTCCATGCGCAGACACACCAGACGCTTTTCCACTGCTTTTGTCTTTTTCCTGACCGGAATCACCGTCTTTAAAGCCTGATTCATCGTGGCGCCGTAATTTCGCCGCATCCATGCTGCCAGAGCGATCAGCTGTGTTTCAATCGCTACGCTGCCTTTGGCAACGGAATGGATCTCTTTGATCCTATCTTCCTCAAATTCCGCTTGTTCCTTCAGCTCAATCACAAATCCCTGCAAAATGCGGTTGCCTTTTCCAAAAGGCACTTTTACGGAAACGCCGGGATAAATCTTCTCTTCCAAAGCCTCCGGTATCCGGTATTGAAAGGGGCGGTCTAATTTCTCATGGGATATATCAATAATTATATCGGCATACATTCTGCCACCACTACTTTCCTTTTTTGCATATCTGAATCACATTCTTACGGTCAGCGCAGTAATTGCGCAGACCTGTAATGAACAAATTTTTAACTCTTTAACTCCTGTAAAATCTCTGCGATCAGATCCCGTTCATCCATAGGATATTTTTTCCCTTTGATCTCCTGGTAATCTTCATGGCCTTTCCCTGCCAGAACAATCACATCCTTCGGCCGTCCGTGCTCAATGGCATACCGGATTGCCTCTTTTCTATCTATGATTTCTATATATTCACCCTTTGTTTTCTGAATACCTGTCTTGATATCATCTATGATCGCCTGGGGTTCTTCAAATCTGGGATTGTCAGAAGTGATAATCGTCAGGTCTGCCATTTCACCGGATACTTCCCCCATTTCAAAACGTCTCGATCTTGCCCGGTTTCCGCCGCAGCCAAAGAGACACACCAGCCTTCCCGGCTCGTATTCTTTTAACGTAGAAAGAAGACTCTTCAAACTCATGGCATTGTGGGCATAGTCAATCATCAATGTAAATTCATCCGAGACTTTTATCATCTCGATCCGCCCTTTTGTCTTTGCCTGTTTTAAAGCCTTCTTCATAGTATCTGTTTTCACGTCAAAATGACGGCAGATTGCAATAGCCGTCAAAGAATTATATACACTGAACTTACCCGGCACATCGATTTCCACGTCGAAATCCAATTTGCCGGATACACGATAAGAAACGCCCAGATATCCTGGTTTGTGCACAAGCTGCATATCTTTAGCATAAAGATCTGCCTCTTTGGAAAAACCATAGGTCTCCACCTGGCAGGTGTGACCTTTCAGGATATCTTTATAATGAGCATCATCTGCATTTAAAATGCCAAGCTTGCACTGGCGAAACAGCAGTGATTTGCAGAAAAGATAATCTTCAAAAGATGCGTGTTCATTCGGACCGATATGATCCGGTTCGATATTGGTAAAAATTCCGATTTCAAATAAAAATCCGGCTGTTCTATGCATCATAAGTCCCTGGGAGGAAACTTCCATGACACAGCAGTCACAGCCTATATCCGCCATTTTCCGGAAATAACGCTGAACCAGATAGGATTCCGGCGTGGTATTGGCAGCAGGAATCACTTCATCCCCAATGATCGTCTCAATCGTACCGATTAGGCCGACTTTATATCCTGCGCCCTCCAGTATGGATTTTACCATATAAGTTGTGGTTGTCTTGCCTTTTGTTCCTGTAATTCCGATTACCTTTAATTCTTCTGCCGGATGATCAAAATATGCGGCTGACAACAATGCCAGCGCATATCTGGTATCTTTTACTTTGATCACAGTGATATCTGTGGGCACAGAAACATCTTCTGACACCACCAGCACAGATGCGCCTTTTTCTGCTACATCTGCCGCAAATTGATGTCCGTCTGCCGCGCTGCCTTTGATACAGACAAATACGCAGTCTTTCTGTACTTTTCTGGAATCGTAGATGATATCTGTAATTGTCCGATCCAGATCCCCCTGTATATGTTCATACTCTATTCGCTCTAATAACTGCTGTAATTCTTTCATACATACACCTCTCTTCCTTTACCGGATTTGATTCTCCGGCAAAGCCACACCTGTATATTATATGATAGAATCTTTGATTTTACAAGTAGGGGATCGATACCCTTTTAGCTTTTAGCTTTGACTTGTAAAAATCACAAAATAGTGTATCATAATAAACAGAAATCATTTACAGGAGGAACGCATATGATTCAGGTTCCTATGAAAACGGAAGGTCCACTGAATAAACAGACCGTTTTATCGATCAATCAAAAACGGATTCAAGGTCCGAAAACAGCACAAGACATTTCTTCCATAAACGCTGGCAGCACAGGCAGGCCACGGCCTTCCTCTCCCCCGCAGCCCAGGCCTTCTGCCACCGTTCCAC
>CAYQRG010000218.1:0-3175 GCA_964419645.1 uncultured Eubacterium sp. | reverse complement strand
ACGAATCTGCAGGAAGACGAAACCGAAATAATCCACATGACAGAGACGGAGACAAAAGAGAGTACGGATTGTTACGTATATATCTGCGGAGCGGTGGTTCATCCGGGCGTCTATAAACTGACTGCGGGCAGCCGCATTTATGAGGTGGTGTCTGCCGCAGGAGGACTGCTGGACAATGCCTGTGAAGACAGCATCAATCAGGCGGAAGTAGTAACAGACGGACAGATGATAAAAGTGCTTACCCAGGATGAAGCACAGGAGCAGGAAATCCCAAAAGGGGAAGCAGATGCCGGCAGCAGCCAGGAATCGGATGGCAAAGTGAATCTCAATACGGCAGGCGTCAGCGAGCTGATGACACTTCCGGGAATCGGGGAGACGAAAGCTGGGCAGATTCTTTCTTACAGAGAAGAAAAGGGCGGATTTACTTCCATAGAAGAGATTATGAACATTACAGGAATAAAGGAAGGCGTCTATTCTAAAATCAAGGATTACATAACGGTTAATTGAGGTGTAAAATGGCAAAAAAAGTTCTCGTAGTAGATGATGAAAAATTAATTGTAAAAGGCATTCGTTTTAGTCTGGAACAGGACGGCATGGAAGTGGAATGTGCCTATGACGGCGAAGAGGCGCTGCGTATGGCTACGGATCATGAGTATGATCTGATTCTGCTTGACATTATGCTGCCTAAAATGGATGGATTTGAAGTTTGCCAGCATATTCGGGAATTTTCCAGCGTGCCGATTGTTATGCTTACAGCAAAAGGCGACGATATGGATAAAATATTAGGTCTGGAATACGGGGCAGATGATTACATCACCAAGCCGTTTAATATACTGGAAGTAAAAGCAAGGATCAAGGCGATTATGCGGCGTGTGTCTGCAGGAAAGCCAAAAGTGGAAAAATCCTCCGTAATCGAAGACGGAGATCTGAAAATGGATTGCGAAAGCAGAAGGCTTTTTGTAAAAGGAAAAGAAATCAATCTGACAGCCAAGGAATTTGACCTGTTGGAGCTTTTGGTCACCAATCCCAATAAAGTATACAGCAGAGAACGTCTTTTGAATCTGGTTTGGGGATATGAATATCCGGGAGACGTGAGAACTGTGGATGTTCATGTCAGAAGAATGCGGGAGAAAATTGAGAGCAATCCCAGTGAACCCAAATATGTGCACACCAAATGGGGTGTGGGCTATTACTATCAGGGTTAAGCATAAGCAGGGTGAGAAATGACAAAGAAGAAAATTCGAGATTTTTTTAAAGGACTTAAAATACGGCTGATACTGCTGTTTTTGATTATTGGGATTGTGCCCACGGTAGTTTTGCGTGTGGGAATGTTGCAATCTTATGAGAAAAAAGCAGTTTCTAACCGGGAAATTGACGTATTGAGCCAGGCAAGGATTTTGACGAATCAGATTATATCCAATAATTACCTGGAAAATGCGGATTTGGAACTGATCAATACCCAGTTGGAGCAGCTTTCCAATATTTATGACGGGCGAATTATCGTCATCAATGACAGCTTTCATATTATCCAGGATACGTATGACCTGGATGAAGGCAAGACGATTGTATCAGAAGAAGTGATGCGCAGCTTTCGGGGCGAAGAAATTTCAAAATACGATTCAGAGAACTGCTATATTGAGATGACGCTTCCTCTTTTGGAACCAAAGGACAAGGAAGTAATTGGTGTATTGCTAGTTAGTGTGTCTACGGACAGCATTGTATTAAATCAGGAATATCTGGAAAACAGTGCATGGATCATTCAGCTTTTCAGCATCATGGTGATCCTGCTGGCGGCAATGGGGCTGGCAAGGGTTCTGGTTAAGCCTTTCCGGAAAATGGCGGCACAAATTGTGGAGATTCAAAACGGTTTTGAAGATAGGTTAGAAATCAATTCTTATACAGAAACAGAGATCATTTCACAACGATTCAACCAGCTGTTTGGAAGAATGAAAGTAATTGACGAATCCAGAGAAGAATTTGTATCCAATGTCTCCCATGAGCTAAAGACTCCGCTGACTTCTATGAAAGTTCTGGCAGATTCTTTAAACGGACAGGAGGATGTTCCGGTAGAGCTGTACAAAGAATTTATGGGTGATATCGGAAATGAAATTGACCGGGAGACGAAGATTATCAATGACCTTTTATCTCTGGTGAAAATGGATCGGTCTGCTGCAGACCTGAATATCTCCAGTGCAAATATCAATGAACTGTTAGAGGCGATTTTAAAGCGTTTGAGACCGATTGCCCAGCGGCAGCATATAGAGCTGGTTTTGGAAAGCTTCCGACCGGTGAGTGCAGAAGTAGATGAGGTCAAGCTGACGTTAGCGATTACGAATCTGATCGAAAACGGAATTAAATACAATAAACCGGAAGGCTTCGTGCATGTGTCCTTAAATGCGGATCATCAGTATTTCTATGTCAAAGTAGAAGACAGCGGTATCGGAATACCGGAGGATTCCCTGGAACATATTTATGAGAGATTTTATCGCGTGGATAAATCCCATTCCAGAGAAATTGGCGGTACCGGATTGGGACTGGCTATTGCAAGAAATGCGATACTGATGCACAGAGGAGCGATCAAAGTCTTTAGTACAGAAGGGGAAGGGACAATTTTTAATGTCCGCATACCTTTAATCTACATCTCGACATCTTAGGAGGCATGGACATGAAAGAAATAAGGAGATATGTTCTGTTTTTCCTGCTGCTTTTGACGATATCAGGAAGTGTGGGATGTGGGAAAGCGTCAGAGAAGGACAGTGATTACCAGATTTATTATCTGAATAAAGAAAGTACCAAAATTGTTTCAGAGCCATATGAACTTACGGCAAAGGCAGAGGATACAAAAGCAGTCATCGACGAATTGCTTTTGCAGTTGTCCACAGATACCGATGATGTGGAACGGATCAAGCCGATTCCCACCGGGGTGGAAGTAGTACGTTATGAGTTTGAAGAGACGCTGCTTACGATTTATTTTAATGATGCGTACAGCAGCATGGACCGAATTAGCGAAGCATTGACAAGGGCAGCCATTGTCCGTACTCTGATGCAGGCAGAAGGCGTGGAATGTCTGACCTTTTATGTGGGCGACGTTCCCCTTGCAGACCGGAACGGAAATCCGGTGGGCATTATGACAAACGAAAGTTTTATTGAAAATCCGGGCGAACAGATCAATTCC
>CAYQRG010000217.1:0-3181 GCA_964419645.1 uncultured Eubacterium sp. | reverse complement strand
GACTTCTCATTTCTCAAGTAAAACTCTGTATGGTATACTGAACTTCATATAAATACAGCATGCAGAAATCGGGATTCGCAAAGCTGCGGGATTCGTTTCGCGAACCCAAAGTCTGCAAAGCAGCTTCCTATAAATATAGAAAGGTGGTTACTTGCAAGTGCAATTCCATATGAAAAAAGAACGCACCGTATCTTTCCGGCGAACTGCCCTGATGATCATGTCAGCCATTGCTCTGCCGCTTTTTATTGTAATCATTTTATTTGAATGGAATACGGCAAAAACTTATCAGGCGAATATCAACACCGCTTATCAAAGTACACTCTCCGCTTACCGAACAATCATGGAAAATTCTCTGGACATGGCTCAACGTTATATTGCGGATGCGGCCGCCAACAACATTGATTTTCAAATGGTCGTTCATGCAGCAAATAAAACTGAGGCTTATCTCGCTTCTGTTGAAATTGAAAAGCAATGCAGACCTCTATTACAAGAACACGAACTTATAGGTGGTTTTTATATATATTCTTCCGCTTTTGACTACTACCATACGATCAGTGCGGGTAACTATCCCCATAAAGATCTGGATACAATCCAAGCGGCCGTTCTGAAAACCGCATACTCTGACACTGCTGTAACCGGTTGGATTCCTCTTGCCCTTTCAGACAGAACGGTTTTTTTGTATACATGTGTTACCCAGAAAAATGCCTTTGTGACCATGATAGATCCAAACCGGCAAACTCATACGGGGTTAGAGCCGGGCGGTAAAATCTTTTTTACATCCGCAGCCGGAACCCCGCTTGCCCCCGAAGCAGCTTTCGGTGACTCTGACTTTCCGGTCCCTGACGACTGGGAAAAAGTATTCCAGAACAGTTCAAACGAAAGATATAATTTGATTTATCTGCCATTACACACTGTTCCCGGATATATCGTCTATGCGGTTCCTTACAAAACATTTTTCGGGCAGTTGAATACCATGCAGCGTTTTTTAATGATTATTACGCTATGCTGGCTGGTTTCCATTCCGATCTGCTGGCTGTTGCTTCAGGGCCTGCTCCTGCAGCCTCTGAACAACTTGACTGAGACTACCCAGGCAATCAAAACCGGACATACGGACACGCGGGTTCCCCGAACTTCGCATATTTATGAAGTAAACGCCATTGCCGAAACCGTAAATACTATGTTAGACACCATTCAACAACAGAAAATCGAAGCTTATGAGCGGGAATTGTCTGTGCGTGATTTACACCTGCAATATCTGCAGTTGCAGCTGCGCCCCCATTTTTTCCTAAACTGCCTGAATTTGATCTATTCTCTGGCAGGAGAAAAGAAATATACAGATTTGCAGGAACTCGCGCTGAACTTATCCATATATCTTCGCAATAATTTTAAAGACAGCTCCCACTTGGTCACTCTGACCGCCGAAATAAATTCTGTGGAAAGTTACATCCGTATTCAGGGAGCAGGTATGCAATTTCCGCCGTTGCTTAAAACCTTTATAGATTTCAATACTGACGAAATTCTGATTCCTCCCATAAGCATTCTCACTTTCGTAGAAAACGCAGTGAAACATGCTACTCCGGAAGATGCCCCTCTGGAAATCTGTATCAAAGGTGAACTGTTTGACAGCGAGGAAGGTAATTATCTGTATATTACGGTCTGTGATAACGGCAACGGCTTTTCACAGGAAAAATTGAACGAATTGAATACTCCAAATTCCCAAACTTCCGGCAACGGACATATCGGAATTTCAAACATACGTCACCGTCTGCAATTCTTATACGGTGCCCATGCCACTATTTCCTTCCGCAACCGCTCTAACGGTGCCTGTGTGGAACTGTTTATTCCGATAAAAAATAAGATAACAGGAGGTGTGAACCCTTGACCGTACTTTTAGTAGACGATCAAATCAGCATATTAAGCGGCCTGATTTCCGGTTTGGACTGGAATGCCTTAGGCGTTACAGGCATCCGAACAGCCAGCAGTGCCCGACAGGCCAGGGAAATTCTGACAAATGAGCACATTGATATCCTATTATGTGATATTGAAATGCCCGTGGAAAATGGGCTTTCCCTGCTTCGATGGGCACGAAACAGACATATGGATTTTGTCTGTGTGTTCCTTACCTGCCACGCTGATTTCCTCTATGCAAAGGAGGCAATGCAGTTGGAATGCTTTGATTATATTCTGCAGCCCGCACGCTATGATGAGATTCAGGCAACGATTGCAAAAGCAATCACCAGAGTAAAAAAGAGCAACAGCCAAAAGGAATTGGAGCAGTATGGCACTCTGATCCGCAGTCACTCAGCAAGCTCGTTCCAAAATCTGTTTCTTGATTGGAGCGCCGGGAAATCACTCCCCATCCCTACTCTATGCGCCGAACTGAACCGCATGGGTTCAAATGTAGAACCTGAAAGTGACTGCTTCATAATCTTGGGACATCTGTTTCGCTGGAGTACGGAGCCCTGGCCGACACAAGAGTGGAGCTACACATTAAATAACATCGTAACTGAAACTTATGAAGCAAATCAGTATGGTATTTTATCCTTCTCTATCGACTACACGTCTTTAGGCTGGTTTGTTTATTCTCCTTCCGGGCAATTTTACCCGGATCATGTGTTAGAGCCTCTGCAGGAAATTTATCCCTCTGTCTCCGAACACTTTCCCTGCGAATTTGCTTTTTATGTCACTCCGGTGATTAGTCTGGAACAGATCAATTCACAATCTTCCGTTGTGCTAGACGCAAAACGAAATAATATCCTGCAAAAAAGTGGTATATTTTGTCCGGCAAACCAGTCAGACAAGTTTCACATTACCAGATTTCTCGATCTTGCACAGTTACGCCGATGGGAAAAACTACTTTCCGAAGGCCAAGGCGCACCTGTAAATACTGAAGCCTGCCGTTATCTCGCTGCTATCGCTGAAAGTGATAAAATGAACTGGAACACACTGCGCGGTTTCTGGATTCAATTCCAACAAGTTGCCTTAAATGCATCGTGGGCATATGGACTCACTTCCAAAAACTTTCTGCCTATACTGGAGAATGGATTGAATGCCCAGTCATTGAAAGAAATGCAGGAAGCAGTCCGAAGAGTGACCGATTGTTTTACCTCAGGCAGCCAGCCTGAGACAAACGAAAAAAATTTAATAGAAAAAATCGAATGGTATGTAGAGGATAATATCG
>CAYQRG010000216.1:2316-3192 GCA_964419645.1 uncultured Eubacterium sp. | reverse complement strand
CGTTCCTCCGATATAATGAATTTCATTTTTCGGTCCGAATACCATTTGATAAATTGACGGTATCCACTTAAATTGAATCTGGTCTGGTTTGTTTATTTTTATGTACATAAGTTTTCCTTTCTATCACTTTATTTATGTGTTGTTTTTTGCATCGTTTCATTTAAAATGCTTTCCCCGTTTAATATCATCTGATATGCCCGATCTGCAAAAATCTCCTGCCCTGCCACTGCCAGTGTTGCCGGAGCAATCTCATAGTTTTCTTCCTTTCCTTTGATTTTCATGCACTCTATGCCAAAAGCCTCTAACATACCCTGCTTACAACCCACAGAGGAAAAAGGGATCAGCCTTGTGGCAAAAGCCTGCGCCCCACCCAAAGACAGGTAAACCTCTTCGGATATGATATGGACCGGCTCTTTGATATAAGGATCTACCAGGCGATTTCCCGTATCATACAATGCGATCAGGCTTACCTGCTTTTCCCCGTGCTCAAGCAGCACCGGATAAAAGGTCTGCACACTTTTCTTTTTTCTGCGTAAGATATACAGAAACAAAAGAACAGGAAGAGATGTAAAAAGCAGACAGAGCTCATAATAACGTCTGCCTGCAACTGTAACATAAAGCCATTCCATACTTCCTCCCAGCAGCAGTATGACAAAGTACATCAGGCAAAAGGCCTTTCCATAAATCCCTTTTTCTGCCGGAAAAAAGCAGCCAATTACCATTCCCGGATTCACAATAAAGTGCACGCACAAAAGATATAGATCATAATTTTGTAAAAACAGCAGCAAAAAACAGCCTCCCAGACTGCTTAGGGCACAACAGATCAGATATCTGAGCAGTCTTTTCTTTTGATTCAGTATTCTGCTAACCATATAG
>CAYQRG010000216.1:0-2306 GCA_964419645.1 uncultured Eubacterium sp. | reverse complement strand
ATCCAGATAAAAATTTGTCAGGAAAAATACATCTGCATAAAACTCATAATTCACTCTTCACCTCCAGCTCATCTGCTGGTTTTTATTATAAAAGATGCTTTTTTTATTTTTTGTCAAACCATGGAAAATTTTCCAAATAATTCATCTGAGAAATACGACAAAAAAAGACCTTAGGAAAAGCATCTGCTCTTCTTAAGGTCTTCTTGTCATGTGCTTATCTTTTTGTATTCTTTAAGAAATCAGGAATCTGAATATCTCTTTGCTTTACAGAACTCTCCGGCTTGGGAGGTCTCTTAATTCCGCCATAATTAAATGGCGTTGTGGTGGGCTGTTGGGTGGAAGTGCCCATTCCCATAGAGGAACCCATTCCCATGGATGTACCTGTACTATGTATTCCCGGTGTCTGCGTCGGTCTCGTGCCTGTACCCATAGGTCTTGAAGTTCCCATAGTGGAACGAGGCTGTGTCATGGAAGAACCGTATTTGGAACCTGTCATCATCCTGCCTGACTGTCCCTGATTCTCAAGGCCTGTAGCAATTACAGTGATCGTCGCCTCATCTGTCATCGACTCATCATACTTAGCACCGAAGATAATGTTGGCATTGTCTCCCGATAGATCCTGTACATAACTTGCCGCGTCATTGGCATCCATAAGGGAAATATCACCGGAAATATTGATGATTACATGGGATGCACCGGTAATCGTAGTCTCAAGCAGCGGACTTGCAACGGCAAGCTTGACTGCCTCGATCGCCTTGTCATCACCTTTGGCTGTACCGATGCCGATATGTGCCATACCCTTATCCTTCATAACCGTCTGTACATCGGCAAAATCCAGATTGATCAAAGCAGGTACATTGATCAGATCTGTAATACCTGCAACTGCCTGCTGCAGTACTTCATCTGCTTTCTTTAAAGCATCCGGCATCGTCGTCCTTCTGTCTACAATCTCTAATAATTTATCATTGGGAATCACGATCAATGTGTCAACGCATTCTTTTAAGCGGTCAATTCCGGATACTGCGTTGACCATACGTGTCTTCGCCTCAAATTTAAAGGGTTTCGTTACAACGCCTACGGTTAAAATTCCCTGTTCCTTGGCAATCTGTGCGACCACAGGCGCCGCGCCTGTTCCGGTTCCGCCACCCATACCACAGGTGACAAATACCATATCTGCACCTTTAACTGCTGCTGCCAGCTCTTCGGAGCTTTCCTCTGCTGCCTTCTGCCCGATTTCAGGCTGTGCTCCTGCACCAAGTCCTTTTGTCAGTTTCTCTCCGATCTGAATCCGCGTAGGAGCCTTACAGAGCATCAATGCCTGCTTGTCCGTATTCACACCTACGAACTCAACTCCTCCGATACTTTCATCAATCATTCTATTTACTGCATTGTTTCCAGCGCCGCCCACTCCGATTACGATGATTTTGGCACTGGAATCATCCGGTTTTTTAATTTCAAGCAAGGCCGTTCCTCCTTTTATTTTCTAAAAATATATCCAAATATATATTTCATCATTCTTTCTATAACAGACTTATATAAAATATAATATAGTTTTTTCGGAAATTAATCAACAACAATTTTGTTTTTTTTATTTTATTTCATCAAAAATAATGTTTGTAGTGTTTTCTGTCCAGTTTTCAATATGCAAAACTCCTTTTTTCCCGGAAAGTTCCGGCAAGATATAAGAGAGGCGGAGAATTTTCTGGGTAAGGTTGTCCGACTGCCCGAGCAAAACCTGTATATCCCCGTAATCCAGGGAAATATCTCCATTTTCGCCAAACTGTATTTTATCCGGGATCACTTCTTTTTTCGCAAGAGACCTTGTGACCGTCAAAAGGCTTTTTAAAAGATTTTCATCTTTTATGGGAAGTTTCTCGTACAACACTACTTTGTCGCAATCCAACCCCTCCACCTGGGGAATATTCTCAATGATTTCCTTGGAAGTTTCCACCACAAATCCGTCTGTATCAAAATATGCGTTCTGGCTGATCGCTGAAATATAGAGATATCCGATAATTCCCTTTTCATAAACATGAACCCGTAAAGTATGGGGGTTGTCCAAAGAAACTTCTAAGGTGTCTACAAAAGGAATCTCCTCTCCTTCCAGAAAACGATATTTCAATAACATATAGAGGGAATTCCAGGAATACTCATCTGACAGTACGATTTTTTCAATCTGGCTGTCTGAATAGTGGTCATTTCCCTCCACCACAACGTTCTGTACCGTAAATACTTTCCAGATAATCAACACAGCCACTGCAATCAGACAAAATAATATCAAAAATACGCTCAAAAACGTTTTTATC
>CAYQRG010000215.1:0-3236 GCA_964419645.1 uncultured Eubacterium sp. | reverse complement strand
TGCGGCTGTCCTTCTGGGCATTCCAAAATTGCTGTGGCACACTAGCGCCTGCACTTCTAATAAAATTGGCCTGCTTCCTTCCATAGAACAGGCAACCACGGAACCGCTTGCCCCTTTCGGCTTTCCTCCCAGCATAAATTCCGAAGGATTTTTCACTTCTTCCAGTCCGTTAGAACGCATTTCAAACACGCCGATTTCATTGGTGGATCCAAAGCGATTTTTCACTCCCCTTAAAATCCGGTAGGCAGCATGACGGTCTCCTTCAAAATATAAGACCGTATCCACCATATGCTCTAACACTCTAGGGCCGGCCACAACGCCTTCTTTTGTCACATGTCCAATGACAAAAATTGCAATTCCAAGGCCTTTTGCCATTTGAAGAAGGCTCCCTGTGGATTCTCTGACCTGAGAAACGCTGCCTGGAGCAGATGCAATATTTTCGTTGTACATGGTCTGTATGGAATCAATGACGACAATCTGAGGACGGTCTCTCCTTACGATTTCATCGATGATCTCCAGATTCGTCTCACAAAGAAGGGACAGAGAATCTCGAAAAGTTCCGATTCTCTCCGCCCGTATCTTGATCTGCTGCAAAGATTCCTCTCCTGATACATACAAGATATCCCGGTCACATTCTGCCAGATTCCGGCACACCTGAAGGAGCAGGGTGGACTTTCCGATTCCCGGATCTCCTCCCACTAAAATCATAGAGCCAGGCACAATTCCGCCGCCAAGCACTCGGTCCAATTCTGCAATACCTGTTGTGATTCTTGTTTCTCCCGCTGTTTCGATATCTTTTAATTTTGTTACTTTTGCTGTTATTTCTCTGCGGGTAATGGTTTTTGTGCTTTTCTTTGCAGCAACAACTTCTTCTACAAATGTATTCCATTCTCCACAGGAAGGACACTGTCCCATCCATTTGGTAGATTCCGTTCCGCAGGACTGACAGTAATATATTACTTTTTCTTTTGCCATATATGCTCCTTACTTTTTATACTCTTGAATCATTTTTATACGATCCGTGTTGTAAAAAAGAACGAAAGAATGTGCAAAGCACATTCTTTCTAATTTTTATTTTTTGGAAATTCCTACTGCAACAGCATCGTTGCCGTCTAATTCTACGCTTACACTTAATTTGCCGCCGAGATTCGTTTTCATCACACCTGCATCTTTGTCGTTGATCCGGATGTTATACTCTGTTCCAGCCTCTAACTCCAATGTGATCTGTGCATCTTCTGCTCCCTCCACCTGGAAGGATACTTCTTCTTCCGTGGCTTTGAATTCAAGCACTGCCGTTCCTGGTACCGATTCATATACAAACATACCGTTGCGTTCTAATTTGGTAATTGCCTGATATGTTTTTACCTTGTATAAATCTCCTGCGTGTTCAAAGTTATCTACTTTGGCTTTGGCTGCCAGACTATAATCTCCAAAGCTAATGGTTCCATTTGATTCACTGCGAATCAATTCACTAATTACAGACATTTTTATCCTCCTGTGTCAGCTCTTTGTACGCTTAAGCTATTTTTTATTATATAATACTTATCTGTTTTTTTCCAGTCGTTTTATCACTTATTTTTTGACTGAAAAATGAATTTCCTCTCCCCGCATGCCTGCGTCCACGCAATCGCCTTTTTTGATCTTTCCGGATAGGATTTCTTCTGCCAGATTGTCTTCAATCAGATTCTGGATCTTGCGCCGCAATGGCCTTGCCCCGTATTTGGGATCATATGCTGTTTCCACAATATGGGTTTTCAGGGAATCTTTTATGGAAAGAGAAATATTCATTTGCTCCCTGCAGCGTTCCGTAAGGGTTTTGGACAGCAGTGTTACGATCTTTTTCATATCTTTTTTATCCAAAGCACGAAATACGATCGTCTCATCAATTCGATTCAAAAATTCCGGTTTGAAGATTCGTTTCACTTCTTCCATTACGCCGTCTTTCATGCGCTGATAATTCTGTTCTTCGTCTTCTGTCGCTCCAAATCCCAGCTTTTTGGGCGAAATGATCGCCTGTGCTCCGGCATTGGAAGTCATAATGATAATCGTATTTTTAAAATCTACTTTTCTGCCCTGGGCATATGTGATATGTCCGTAATCTAATACCTGAAGCAAAATGTTAAATACATCCGGATGCGCTTTCTCAATTTCGTCAAACAAAATGACTGAATATGGATTTCTGCGGACTTTTTCAGACAATTGTCCACCTTCGTCGTATCCCACATATCCCGGCGGTGAGCCAATCATCTTCGATACACTGTGCCGTTCCATATATTCCGACATGTCTACACGAATCATAGACTGTTCATTGCCAAACATGGCCTCTGCCAGCGCTTTTGTAATCTCTGTTTTTCCTACACCGGTAGGACCTAAGAACAAAAAGGAGCCAATGGGACGGCTTGGATCTTTTAATCCTACCCGGCCTCTTTTTACTGCCTTTGAAACAGCCAAAACAGCCTCTTCCTGTCCGATTACTCTTTTCCGCAGTATTTTTTCCAGACGGCGGAGCCTTGCAGCCTCCCCTTCTTCTAGTTGGCTGACAGGGATTTTCGTCCAGTCGGATACAATATCCGCCATTTCTTCTGCTCCCACGATTAGGACTTTTTTATCTAAATCTTTTTTGTATTTTTTGTGGAGTTTTGCGTATTTCTGCTCCGCCAATTGTCTCTTTTCACTGAGCTGGGCAGCTTCTTTTAAATCTTCTTCCATAAGCGCCCGTTCCATTGCACTGTCATAATCTGCAATCTGCTGCTCCAGTTCTAAAAGATTCCCCGGAACTTTAAATCCATTCAGCCGCACCTTGGCAGATGCCTCATCCATAAGGTCGATGGCTTTATCCGGAAGGAATCGGTCATTGATATAACGCGTTGAAAAATCCACGGCTGCCTCTATTCCTTCATCGGTAATAATCACACGATGATGATCTTCATAATGATCCCGCAAGCCTCTTAATATTTCAATCGTCTGCTCTCGATTAGGTTCTTCCACAGAAACTGGCTGGAACCGCCGTTCTAATGCTGCATCTTTCTCAATGTATTTCCGATATTCGGTAATTGTCGTAGCTCCGATTAGTTGGATTTCTCCTCTCGCCAAAGAAGGTTTTAAAATATTGGAAGCATCAATTGCTCCTTCTGCGCCTCCGGCTCCGATGAGTGTATGGATCTCATCAATAAACAGCAGTATATTTCCTGCCTGCGTTACCTCCCGGATTACTTTCTTAATCCGCTCCTCAATTT
>CAYQRG010000214.1:0-3263 GCA_964419645.1 uncultured Eubacterium sp. | reverse complement strand
GTTATTTGTTTTATTATCAGCTTCATAAACAAAAATAATTTTTATAAATAAGTTGCAACGGTGAGGTTTTGACTGATATATTGATATTTTTGGAAATCTATATTAATGATGTTGTGGACAAAAAACCTCTATAGCACCTTGAAAAGTTCATATATTTTGTAGTAAATCTGAGCCTAAATGCTTTATTTGCTGTATAGATAAAGATATCTTAGGAAAGAAGGTAATCTCTATATCATTTAAAGAAAACGCTTACCAACAAATGTCATTTACGGATAGTTTTTCTGTCTTATATAGCAATATGGCATCCAGACTGAATACTCCGGTAAATGTGATGTTGGTGCGCTCATTATCAAAGCACTTTTTGATTATTCCGATGATGAGATGGTCGAAAACCTTATGCTGGATTTCCGGATCCAGTATGCACTGCATACAACAAGTTTTGAAGAACAGCCTTTGAGTGATAAGACTTTAA
This sequence comes from uncultured Eubacterium sp., assembly GCA_964419645.1. GTDB lineage: Bacteria > Bacillota > Clostridia > Lachnospirales > Lachnospiraceae > Roseburia_B. The sequence continues at coordinate 2,791 of CAYQRG010000214.1, read as the reverse complement.
GCCGTTTCCGTAAGAGGTGTTATGATTATGAGACGCTTCATAACAAGGATCTTTACCATGACTGTGTGAAAGATTTAAGTGCTTCCATTGCAAAACTGATGGGGATCAGCGGTAAAGTCAGACGGATGGATTCCATGATGATCGAATCCAACATCCGCAGGCTCAGCCGGATGGAACTGATATACACCTGTATCTCAAAGCTGGCAGTGCATGTGTACAAAACCAATGAGTCCGCCCTGCCGGATAGTTTAATGCACTATATTGATCCCAACGATTTCAATAAAGTGATCTATCATCAGCGCAGTACCGACGCAGACGGCCGTATGCAGCAGCTGCTCACAGATGCAGACAACCTTCTTGCCCTGTGCGAATCCGGGTACAATGATTCCACAGAGTATGACCTGTTCGTCAGATGCCTGTCAGAACAGACTGTTGTTGAAAATGGAACCAGACGGCTCCGCACAAAAGAAGACGGCGGCATGAGTTCGTCCATGCTGCAGAACCCTTCCGATCCGGAAGCGACTTTTCGCAGCAAAGCTGGAAAGGAGCACCGCGGATATGTCGCCAATCTGGAAGAATCTGTAGGTGCGAATGGTTCCGTTGTGACCGAGTACCATTATGAGCAGAACACTCATAGTGACAGCCAGTTTATCCAGGAACATCTTGAACAGATGGAGCGGCAGGAAGAGCGGACTGTCATAGTCACGGATGGTGCATACAGCGGGACGGAAAATGTGCAGCTTGCAGATGAAAAAAATATAGACTTGATCACTACAAGCCTGACAGGGAAACAGGCGCCGGATATCCTGGCGGACTTTGAGTTCAATGAAGAAGGCACAAAAGTCCTCAGATGCCCTGCGGGCCATGCTCCGAAAAGCTGTTCCTATATGAAGCAGAGCAGTCAGTGTGCAGTATCTTTCCTGCATGAACAATGTGCCGGCTGCCCATATCAGGATCAATGCAGGCCGAAGATCTTTAAGCGGGTTGCCAAAATAGTAACATCCAAAGCAGCACATGAACGAGCGGCCAGAGGGCGGAACGTGAAAAGCGAAGAATTCAAAAACTACACAAGACTCCGCAATGGAGTGGAAACTGTTCCGTCAAATATACGCAGGAACTACCATCTGGAAAAGCTTCCTCGGGGAAAGCAGCGTGGCAAGTTCTTTTTCGGTGCCAAGATAGCAGCATTGAATTTCCGAAAACTCTTCAATTATGTGAAGGGTTTAGGTCATTATGCCCAAAATCCGGTACTGGCATAAAACAAGGCAGGGAATACCTGTCAATATCCAAGAGAAATCCAGCGATATACTGCAAAATATGAATTTTTCAAGGTGCTATAGAAATAGGGACAAATTTATTTATGGTTTTGACCCCGACATCATTTTATTAGACTATATTTGAGCCGAACAGATTATAAAATATTGACACTTTTTCATAGAGTTATCTACCCCAAAGACACGAAAACTAACATTAATGGCATCTAATTTGTAGATTTTGCCGAAACTAAGCACGATTAGTGTAGAAAATATTGTCTCACAGCTTGGGCAAGTTATATACAATTCAATTTTTTACATTAGGAACTGTAGAAAAATAATTGATTAATTTTTTTATAAGTGTTATAGTTGGTACAAACTAAAATGCGAGGTTACCAACATGACAAACGAAACTGTTAATAAGCTCAATATATACGCAGATGCTTTTGGTCTAATCCGCGATGTTTTGAACGAATGTGACCGCCGCCATTTCCTTGCAGAAACTGCCATGCAGTTTGGATATGGGGCTATAAGCGTCCTAAGCCAGCGCACCGGGGTCGCAATCTCTACGATACGCCGTGGGATTGCTGAACTGTCCTCGCAGGAACTGCCTGACAATGGGCATATTCGCCGCGCAGGGGCAGGGCGTAAGCCAGTGGAGCAAATACATCCGGATATCGTTAAATTAACCCAGGAAATCCTTGATGATGAAACTTATGGTTCCCCAGAAGGCGGGAAATGGACATCCTGCAGCCTGCGGAACATCTCAAAGGCACTGGCGGAAAAAGGTATCTGCATTGAAAAGAGCACAGTGCAGCGGATCATAAAAGATCTTGGCTATAGCCGCCAAAAGAACCGAAAGATGGAACAGGTAGGGGAGCCAAGCCCTGACCGCGACATACAGTTTGAATTCATCCGCTCTGAGACAAATGAAGCCCTGAAAGACGGCGTCCCAGTCATCTCTGTTGACACAAAGAAGAAAGAGAACATCGGCAATTTCAAGAACGATGGGACAGAGTACCGTGCATCCGGAATGCCGCGCCCGGTATCCGACCATGACTTCTTCATACCAGAACTTGGAAAGGTCGCCCCTTATGGTGTGTATGTCCTGAATGATAATGCCGCATTCGTAAACCTGGGGACAAGCGCTGACACAGGGTCGTTCTCTGTAGAAAGTATCCGGCGTTGGTGGTATGCGGTAGGCCGGGAAAATTTTCGGTTTGCCAATAAGATTGTAGTTACATGCGACTGTGGCGGGAGCAACGGCTGCCGCAACAGGCTGTGGAAACTATCCTTGGCAGCATTGGCTGATGAGATAGATAAGGTAATCGAAGTTATCCATTATCCGCCAGGGACATCTAAATATAATAAGGTTGAGCATCGGCTTTTCTGCTATATTACAAAACACTGGCAGGGGAAACCACTGATTGATGTCCAGACCGTGGTAAACTTAATTCAATCTACAACCACGGAGACAGGGCTGTCTGTTGTGTGTATGCTTGACAAAAAGGTTTATGAAACTGGCCTTAAAGTCGCTG
>CAYQRG010000213.1:2437-3269 GCA_964419645.1 uncultured Eubacterium sp. | reverse complement strand
TGTCACAGAAATTTTCCATGGAAAAGTCGTGGATGTTACCCATGATTCCATGGTGATCGAATTGACCGGACAGCAGGAGAAGCTGGATGCATTTATGGATCTGTTGGTAGGTTATGAGATCTTAGAACTGGCTAGAACCGGCATCACAGGATTGACAAGAGGTTCTTCAGATGTGAAATATTTAGACTAAAATGTAATCGTTACATTAAATTAAAAATAGGAGGATATAAAAAATGTCAGCAAAAATTTTTTATCAGGAAGACTGTAACTTATCATTATTAGAAGGCAAGACAATCGCCATTATCGGCTACGGCAGCCAGGGACATGCCCATGCATTGAACTTAAAAGAATCCGGATGCCATGTCATCATTGGTCTTTACGAAGGCAGCAAATCCTGGGCAAAAGCTGAGAAACAGGGATTTGAAGTATACACAGCAGCAGAAGCTGCAAAAAAAGCAGATATCATCATGATCTTAATCAATGATGAGAAGCAGGCAGATCTTTATAAGAACGACATCGAGCCGAATCTGGAAGAAGGCAATATGCTGATGTTCGCACATGGTTTTAATATTCATTTTGGCTGTATCGTACCTCCTGCAAACGTAGACGTTACCATGATCGCTCCGAAAGGACCAGGACATACCGTTCGTTCCGAGTACCAGGAAGGCAAAGGCGTTCCATGTCTGATCGCAGTAGAGCAGGATGCTACCGGAAAAGCACAGGATATCGCATTGGCATACGCTCTTGGTATTGGCGGAGCAAGAGCAGGCGTTCTTGAGACAACCTTCCGTAAAGAGACGGAGACAGACCTCTTCGGCGAGCAGGCTGTACT
>CAYQRG010000213.1:0-2427 GCA_964419645.1 uncultured Eubacterium sp. | reverse complement strand
TATGTGCATTGATGCAGGCAGGTTTTGAGACATTGGTAGAAGCTGGATATGATGCAAGAAATGCATATTTCGAGTGTATCCATGAAATGAAACTGATCGTAGACTTAATTTATCAGTCAGGTTTTGCCGGAATGCGTTATTCCATTTCCAATACAGCAGAATACGGCGATTATATCACAGGACCGAAAATCATTACAGACGAGACAAAGAAGGCTATGAAGAAGATTTTATCCGACATTCAGGACGGCTCTTTTGCAAAAGAATTCTTACTGGATATGTCTCCGGCAGGAAAACAGGTTCACTTCAAAGCTATGCGTAAGTTAGCTTCCGAACATCCGGCAGAGGAAATTGGCAAGGAAATCCGTAAATTATACAGCTGGAATAACGAAGAAGATAAATTGATCAATAACTAATAGAAATGCATATAAAAATCCGGGAACATTTTAGTTTCCCGGATTTTTTGATACCTGAAATGTTTCATAAAAATGAATAAATTCTCCCAAAGATCCAGCACTTTTCTGCTGCGTATGATAGACAAATCCCACTTCCCGTTTATGAATGGGAATCTCCAATGGGATTTCGACTAAAGAACCATCGGAAAGCTCTGTGGTTACAAAACTGCGGATGACACAAGCGACACCCATGCTGATTTTGGCAAATTCGATCAGCAGGTCCATATTGGAAATATCAATGGAATCCTGTACCTGAATCTGGTTTGTCTGCAGGTAATCATTGATATATTGCCTTGTCATATTATTGTTATCCAACAGCATTAACGTGGCATTCTGTAAAATCTGAGAGGCAGTAATTCCTCTGGATGAAAGATTTTTCAGATAGTCTTTGGTGGCAACAAAAATATCCTCGATTTCTTCCAGAAAATCAAAATGAATGTCCTTTCGATTCTTCGGTTTTCCCACAAGCCCGATATCAATCTTATCCTCCTCCAGCAGCTTTAATGTCTCATTTGTGGATTGACAGGTAATGGAAATACGGATATAGGGATGCTGCCTGATAAATTCTTTTAGATAAGGGAGTAAAATATATTTGCATAACGTGGAGCTGACGCCGATCTTTAAATGCCCGATACCGAGTTCGATGGAACGATGCAACTTTTCTTCTCCAAGGGAAAGCGTTTCAAAAGCATTTTCTACATAAGAATAGAGCAGTTTTCCTTCTTCTGTCAGGGTTACGCCTTTCGAACTGCGGGTAAAAAGCTTGCAGCCAATGCCTTCCTCTAACTTTTGAATGGATTTACTGATCGCAGGCTGACTGATATATAATTCCTTGGCTGCTTTTGAAATGTTTCCGGTGTTTGCCGTTACATAGAAAATACGGTATGCGGATAAATTTTGCGTCATAGAGATACCTCCATATTGCGGACACTCCTAAAGGGTGTATCATATTGGGATGCTAAAATAATATAATAAATAAGTATTACAAACCAATCATATCATAACTTATAGTTATGGTAAATATGTTTTATATGTATTTCATTTATAACAGATGATATGCTATAATGCATACATACCTTATAAAACGGCCGAAAAGTCATAATGAAGAGCTCGGAAGGTATAGATAAGCATTTACACACACTCACACACAACATAACAGTTCAGCGGCCAGGCTGGATTTGCCAAACCGCTGCTAAAAAATATCAGGAGGTATACACTGCATGGGAATGACAATGACGCAGAAGATTCTCGCGGCACACGCAGGCTTAGAATCCGTACAGGCAGGACAGCTGATTGAAGCTGATTTGGATCTTGTACTGGGAAATGATATTACTTCACCGGTAGCCATTCATGAAATGGAAAAAATGAAAACAGAAGGCGTTTTTGATAAAGATAAGATTGCGCTGGTTCTGGATCATTTTGTACCGAACAAAGATATCAAATCTGCACAGCACTGCAAATGTGTCCGTGAATTTGCCTGCAAACATGAGATTTCAAATTATTTTGACGTAGGAGAAATGGGAATTGAACATGCCCTTCTGCCGGAGAAAGGACTTACGGTAGCCGGGGATGTGATCATCGGAGCAGATTCCCATACCTGTACCTATGGAGCATTAGGCGCTTTTTCCACCGGAGTGGGAAGTACAGATATGGCAGCAGGAATGGCAACCGGCAAAGCATGGTTTAAAGTTCCTTCCGCAATCAAATTCAATCTGACCGGAAAACCGGCGAAATGGATCAGCGGCAAGGATATTATCCTTCACATTATCGGAATGATCGGCGTGGACGGTGCACTATACAAATCTATGGAGTTCGTGGGAGACGGCATACAGTATCTTTCCATGGATGACCGTTTTACCATTGCTAACATGGCAATTGAAGGCGGCGGCAAAAACGGCATTTTCCCAGTAGACGAGAAATGCGAAGCCTATATGAAAGAGCATTCAATGCGTCCATACAAGATTTATGAAGCAGA